>NZ_JAWLIQ010000027.1:0-49739 GCF_033485175.1 Sporosarcina sp. YIM B06819
TTTGTAGTTTTCCTGTTGCCGTGCGAGCGTCCAATTATAGACCCATCTTGCGGTACCAACCGACTTCCACATTTTTAATTCTTGCGCTTTTGTCGGTCTCAACCTGACCTTTTCCCCCAGAATCATCCTCCCCTCAACTCCTTGACGAGATGTAAAACTTCGTTAGCAAGTTGTTTCTGCGAGTTGTAACGATGGCGGGACAAGGAAACATAGTCGGGCTTAAACTTCCTTTTACCCGTAAAACCCCAATCTCTTAACATTTGAACAGCCACATTCATTCCGTATGTGGGTTGGCCTATACTATATCGCTTCATAATTACCACCTCCGTACAAGTTCTATCCCCCTTGTACGGAAAAGTATGCACAATACCAATGGACTTTTAACTATTTTTATAGTTTTTTATATGCTGTTCAAGTGCCTCCGTTACGAATCAAACTACTATCCATATAGACTATGCTATCTTCGTATGGCTTGCTAATCGGTGACTGTTATTTTGATCATATATAGGTTAATATTGCATCTACAGGGTAGATGTCAACTGTTAAGTAAAAGAGCCATCTAATCCAATCAACAAAAAACGCCGGCAACCACAATGGTTTGCCGGCGGTATGATTATGCTATAGATTTTCACCATTCGTCGCGATAACATCCTTATACCAGAAGAAAGACTTTTTCTTCTTCCGTTCCAACGTTCCACTACCATCATCATGCTTGTCCACATAGATATAGCCATAGCGTTTTGACATTTCGCCTGTCGATGCGCTCACTAGGTCAATACAGCCCCAGCTCGTATAGCCCATTATCTCAATACCATCTTCATTGATGGCATCTTTCATCGCCGTAATATGCTCACGTAGATAATCAATACGATAGTCATCGTTGATGGAACCATCTTGCTCAACTTCATCATAAGCACCTAAACCATTTTCAACAACGAAAAGTGGAACCTCGTATCTGTCATACAATTTATTCAAAGAGACGCGCAACCCTGTTGGATCAATTTCCCAACCCCAGTCACTTGCGTTAAGGAAAGGATTTTTCACACCCGCTAATATATTCCCTTGCGCTTGTTCCATTTCGGATTTCTCTTTTTTCTCTGTTCGTGACATATAATAACTAAAAGCAATATAGTCGACAGTATGCTCTTTCAATAATTCTAGATCACCTTCTCGAATATCTAATTCAATGCCATGTTTTGCAAAGTAACTATTTATGAAGGCTGGATATTCTCCCCGCACTTGGACATCTGCGCAAAAATTATTAAATAACCGTTCTTCCTGATGCGCATAAAGGATATTTTCCGGATTTGCGTCAAATGGGTAGACGGGTGCGAAAATAATCATACAACCAATTTGCGATCCAGGAATGATTTCATGGCAAGCTTTGACCGCGATGCTGCTAGCAACAAATTGATGGTGGAACGCCTGGTAAGTCGCCTGATACTTATCTTCTTCCTTCTCAATTGAAAAACCTAGACCCATGATCGGCATCATTAAGCCACTATTGATTTCATTGAAAGTCATCCAGTATTTCACTTTGTCCTTATAACGAGTAAAGATTGCATTCACGTATCTTTCAAAGAATGTGACGACTTCACGGTTTCTCCAGCCACCGTATTCTTTAACTAGATTTATCGGCATTTCATAGTGTGAAATCGTTACGACTGGTTCGATGCCGTATTTATGCAATTCATCGAAGACGCGATCATAAAAAGCGAGTCCTTCTTCGTTTGCTTCCAATTCATCCCCTTGTGGGAAAATTCTTGTCCAGGCAATGGACATACGGAATGCTTTAAAACCCATTTCTGCAAATAGCGCAATATCCTCTTTATAACGATGATAAAAATCAATGCCTTCATGATTCGGATAACTATATTTTGTTTTATCAATTTCGAAATCAAATCCTGGCTCCATTAATATCTTCAGTCGCTCTTTCCCACCTGGAAGAACATCCGCAATATTTAAACCTTTTTCTCCCTCATAAAATCCACCTTCCATTTGGTTAGCAGCCGTAGCTCCTCCCCAAAGAAATCCATCTGGAAAACTTGCATTCATTTGTCCCATTTCTTCATACCTCCTGTTTTTTAATTGTTAATTTTCAAGACTTGCCCCGTTCGTTTCAATCACTTTTTTATACCAATCAAAACTTTTCTTCTTCGTTCTAGTCAATGATCCATTGCCTTCATTATCTTTATCGACATATATATAGCCATAGCGTTTCTTCATTTCCCCTGTCGAGGCACTAACAATGTCAATCGGTCCCCAACTTGTATAGCCAATAATATCTACCCCGTCTTCGATTGCCTCGGACATTTCAATCAAGTGTTTTTTCAGGTAATCAATCCTGCCATCATCATGGATTTCTCTATCTGAATTCAATTCGTCTACGGCACCAAGTCCATTTTCCACAACAAACAATGGTTTCTGGTAACGGTCATACAGCTGATTGGCTGTAATACGGAACCCTTTAGGGTCAATGGTCCATCCCCACGCTGACTTTTCTACATATGGATTTTCAATGGACCCAAAAACATTACCGCTTGTCAATTGCTTTACTATTTCTGGATCTGTACTTGTTGTACGGCTTGAATAATAGCTAAACCCGATATAATCAACCGTATGATTTTTCAAAAGGGCTGCATCTTCTTTTTCCATCTTAATAGTCAGATCGTTATCTTTAAAGAACCGCTTCGTGTATGCAGGATATTCCCCACGTGACTGCACATCAATAAAGAAAAAGGACTCACGATCTTTTTCCATTGCCTCATACACATCGTCCGGGTTACATGTATACGGATAAGTCGTTCCCGCCGCAAGCATACAGCCAATTTTTGCATTCGGTATTAGCTCATGACAAGCTTTCACAGCTAATGCACTTGCTACAAGCTGATGATGCGCTGCTTGGTATTGGATTTGTTTTTGATTATCCCCTTCTTTGAAAACAAGACCCGCGCCTATAAACGGCAAGTGAAGCAACATATTAATCTCATTAAAGGTCATCCAGTATTTCACTTTGTCCTTATAACGTGTAAAGACTGTTTTTACATACTTCTCAAAGAAATGCACGAGCTTTCGGTTACTCCAGCTACCGTACGTTTCAACTAAATGTACCGGTACATCAAAGTGAGCAAGTGTAACAACCGGCTCAATTCCATGCTTCAATAACTCATCAAACAAATTATCATAGAACTGTAAACCAGCTTCATTTGGTGACTCATCGTCTCCGTTCGGGAAAATTCTTGCCCAAGAGATGGAAAGGCGTAACGCTTTGAATCCCATTTCTGCAAATAGAGCAATATCCTCCTTATAACGGCGATAAAAATCAATCGATTCATGGGATGGATAGTATTCTTCAGCACTAGGTATAAAGGAATCAATATGACCAGTCATAACATCCCACCGTTTTTCTCCAGTTGGAAGCAGGTCAACGATTGTTAGTCCCTTTCCGTCCTCAAGATAAGCACCCTCAGCCTGATTGGCCGCAATCGCACCGCCCCATAAAAATCCTTGTGGAAAGTTTGTAGACATATAAATTCTCCTATTCTATTAATTTTATTTGAGAGGAAGCATGCTTTAACATGCTTCCCTTTTTAACGTTATTTTGCCTGTAACTCAAGTAAATCGAACCCATGCTTAATTTGTTTTTCTGTCGTTGGTACTAGCTTATAGCGTTCATGATTTGTCACAATGACCGGCGTTGTCACATCAAATCCAGCAGTTCTAATTTGTTCAATATCGAATTCGATGAGTAATTGACCTTTTTCAACACGGTCACCTTGCGCAATATGTGCTGTGAAATACTTTCCTTCCAATTGAACTGTATCCAATCCAATATGAATTAACATTTCTGCACCATCGTCAGCCACAATACCTATTGCGTGCTTTGTAGGGAATAGAGCAGTTACTGTACCAGTAACAGGTGAGAATAGTTTCCCTTCTGACGGAACAATAGCCACACCTGCTCCAAGTGCGCCAGATGCAAATGCCGCATCATTAATCTCCGATAAAGGAATCATTTGACCATTAAAAGGACTGAAAACCACTTTGTTATTTACTTTAACTGTAGTTTCTTTATGATTAGCAGTATTTGCTACGACAGTTTCTTCACCTTTCTCTGAATTTCTTCCTTTGCCCATTCCAAACAAATAGGTAAGAATAAAACCTAAAACGAAAGCGACTGCCATCGCAATAATTGCGCCCCAAAATTCTATTGTTAGACCCCCTGTCGGATGAATAAAACTTGGAATAGCAAAGATGCCAAGACCACCAAGGAGGTATCCATGAGTACCAGTAATCCCAACAATACCTCCTCCGACTGCAGCAGCAATACAACTCATAATAAACGGCTTTTTCAATGGCAGTGTAACGCCATAAATTGCTGGTTCTGTGACACCGAAAATTCCTGAGATAAATGCCGGTATACTAAGTGATTTCAGCTTTTGCTGTTTTGTTTTCATCCAGACTGCAAGAACGGCACCGATTTGTGCGAATGATGGCGCAAACACCATAGCTAGGATTGGATCTGCACCCATAGTCATAAGATTATTGATAGCAACTGGAACAATACCCCAATGTAGACCAAAAATAACGATTACTTGCCATAATCCTCCAAGAACCGCTCCCGCTGCAATTGGACTTAGATTATAAATCCAAATCGTCGATTGTCCTAAAATTTGACCAGCCCATGTTGCAATAGGTCCAATCACAATAAATGTAACGGGTACAATAACTAATAATGTTCCGAAAGGCACTAAGAACAGTTTTACAACATCAGGAATGACTTTCTTAAACCCTTTTTCTATTTTAGACCCGAAATAAGCCGCAAGAATAATTGGAATAACAGATGATGCGTAACTCATTAAAATAACTGGAATACCCAAAAATGTAATATAAACCGGTGATTCAAACATTGTTCCTGCAAATAATGTATAGAGTGGATCGCCAGCAGTTAACGTCGACAATGACGGATAAACAAGCGCTGCACCTATCGCCATCCCGATGAATTTATTGCCACCAAACTTCGTCATCGCTGTATAGCCTAGGAAGATCGGGAAGAAGTGAAACAGGGCATCCCCAACTGCATTAAGAATTTGATACGTCCCAGAAGTATTGTCTAACCAACCTAAAGCTATGAATAACGCATTAAATCCTTTGATCATCCCTGCAGCAGCTAATACGCCAAGCACAGGAAAAAAGATGCTAGAAACGATATCTATAAACCCATTTAACAAACCTTTTTTCTCTTTTGGACCGTCCTCTTCTACAGGGGCCTGCGCTTGAAGCCCCGCTACTTCTAGTACCGCCTTGTAGACATCAGGCACATGATTTCCGATGACAACTTGGTACTGGCCACCGCTTTTCATAACCGTAACAACGCCATCCATTTCTTTCAGCACATTGGTATTTGCTTTTCCTTCATCCTTTAACTGAAAACGCAAACGCGTTACACAATGTACAACACGCCTAATATTGTCCTTACCCCCAACGTTTTCAACGATGTCCTTTGCCAATTGTTCGTACTTCATTTTCGATCCCCTCTTTCTCCCAAAAGTTATTTTTATAAATAAAAAAACCCGACCCAATCCGAACACATAAGTTACTTACGTGTCAGATCAGTTCAGGTTATGCCCAAATTTGGTAACATTCCATGAATGAATATTTTATTTAATCGAAATATATCACACCTTTTTTATAATGTCAACGCTTTCATAAACTTTTAGTAGTTAGTACAATACTACTATTCAACCTCCATAAATCACTCAGATATACTATTTAATTCATGCCGTTGAGTGACTCGATGAATATGCAATGTTAAATAGATTTCTTCATCTTTGGAAATAGTATATTGATAGGTATTATCCAAATAAGCAACAATCTTTTGGCTACATTGAAAAGCATCTGTATACTTTTGTTGCATTTGTTCATATAAAAAAGCATCATGACTATCCGCTGCAATTTCCTTACGCATAAACCGTATGGCAAAGAATCGGAGATGCGTTAAAAAACGTTCATAGTTGACCGAACTCTCATCTAACTCCACTTGGAAATAATACTTTACAATGTTCAAGATGTTATTAACCATTTCCGTAACTTGTACAGCCCCCGCCATATTCTCGCCGGAGATTTGACTGTTTACTAAATGTAATGCAATTGAAGCTGCTTCATCTTCTGGAAGTCTGACTCCCGTATCATTTTCAATAATATCAAGGGCTTTTAAAGCAACTTGAAACTCACTTTTATAATACTTTCGAATTTCCCATAATAACGCGTTTTTAAAGTCGATTCCCTGCTCATGCCTAATAATTGCAAAGCTTAAGTGATCAGTTAAGGCAACATATAAATAATCGTCCAATTTAAATGGCAGTTGGGTTTTGGCATAATCTAAAATTTTTGACGAAATATTCAAATATAATTCAGAAGTATCTCTCAATAAGTTAGCAAGTTTTTCAGAAACACCGTTTTTTTCCAAGATAAAGGTTTTCTCGATTTTAGAGTTTTCAATTGGATCTCCTACCTTTTTCTGAAAAGCCAAACCTCGCCCCATCACAACTATTTCTTGGTTCAATTCATTATTCGAAATGACAACATTATTATTTAATACCTTCTCAATCTTCATATACCTTCGCCTTTGATTCAATGATCAGCCCTCCCTTTAAATAAGCACAATAAAAACCCAACTCTGTGAAAAGAATAATTATTCATTATTCCAACACAAACTTAGGTTTTGCCTGCCAAACAGTAACAATCCAATTATTCAATTGTAAGCGATTACCTATAATATTGTCATGTAGTTTGAAGATTGTCAAGAGTCAATCAAAATTCATCTTACACACTATCCTTCTAAAAAAATATTGGCATCTTTAGACCCCAAAAGTCTGCCTCCTCATCCGATTTCAATATAGTTTTCTAGACAATCAAAAAAACTTGAATACACTCACAAGTATTTTTGAGCTCGCTGCTGTCTTTTCAGTCACACTGGTTCCGTCAGATTTGAAGAAGGAAAAAGAATAACTCAATTCCCTTGCCTTAGAGTGCACTCCAAGGTTTAGACTGAACTTAGCTCAAAAGAAAAGAGGTGGATTTACATGAACATTAAACCGGTAAGTGAAAAAACTGGTGTGTCTGCTGATACAATTCGTTATTACGAGCGCATTGGCTTAATACCACCCATAAAAAGAAATAAAAATGGTGTACGTGAGTTTGACGATGAGGACATTCGCTGGATTGAGTTCTCTCGCAAAATGCGTGAAGCAGGATTATCCATTGAAGCACTAATCGAATACATTGGGTTGTTCAAAGATGGTGATGATACCACTATCCCAGCTCGTGTGGGCATACTAAGTGATGAACGTGACGATTTGCAAAAGCGTATTAATATGATGCAAAGTGCACTCAGGCGTTTGAATTTTAAGATTGATAACTATGAGAGTCATGTTGTTCCCACTGAAAAAGAGCTTCGTGAATTTGATGAACAAGAAAAGTAAACGGTAAATAAAACAATGGAGGTTTTATTATGGAATACGTTAAATTCGGCAATACCGGGATGGATGTATCTCGTATTTGTTTAGGGGCAATGGGGTTCGGGGATGCAGAGAAATGGACCCACAAATGGGTTTTAGACGAAGAACATAGTCGTCCAATCATTAAAAAAGCGCTCGATTTAGGGATTAATTTCTTTGATACCGCGAATGTTTATTCGCTGGGTGAGAGTGAGAAAATTCTTGGCCGCGCACTAAAGGACTATGCAAAACGTGACGATATTGTCCTCGCAACAAAAGTTCATCAAACAATGCGCCCAGGTCGCCCAAACAGCGGTGGATTATCCCGTAAAGAAATTATGAGCGAAATCAATCATAGTTTGGAACGCCTGGAAACAGATTATGTAGATTTATATATTATTCATCGCTGGGACTATCACACACCAATTGAAGAAACGATGGAAGCTCTTCATGATGTCGTTAAATCAGGGAAAGCTCGTTATATTGGTGCGAGTGCTATGTACGCTTGGCAATTCCAAAAAGCGCAACGTGTAGCTGAACAAAATGGCTGGACGAAATTTGTCTCCATGCAAAACCACTATAATATGATTTACCGTGAAGATGAGCGTGAAATGATTCCATTTTGTCGTGATGAAAAAATTGCGATTACACCGTACAGTCCACTTGCTTCGGGTCGTTTGACTCGTGATTGGTCAGAGACTACTTTTCGTTCTGAAACGGACACAATTCAACATTCAAAATATGATAGTATGATTTCTGCTGATCGCGGCATCGTAGAACGTTTGGCTGAAGTAGCAATCAAGCACGATGTTACTCGCGATAAGATTGCGTTAGCTTGGCTTCTGAATAAGGACCAAGTTGTCTCGCCAATTATTGGTGCACAAAAAGAAAGCCATCTTGAAAGTGCGGTAGCTGCACTTGATATTCGCTTGACTCCTGATGAGATGATTTATTTAGAGGAGTTATACGTGCCACATCCAGTAGTAGGGCTTATTCCGGATCCGAGATTCCTTACGTAAAAAAAATTCTCTTTTACATTGAGCTGCTTCTGTCTTTATGTAGGGGCAGCATGTTTAATAAAAAAGTGCTGATATGCTATTAATCAAAAAAACGCTTGAGTAAACGCTCAAGCGTTGTTGAATTATAGCTGTCTTTTCAACCTTCAATTTCCGTAACTTTTGAAATGGAGGAACTTCCGAAAAAAAGTTAAACAATGCTACTCTTCTGTTTTGCTTCTACTAATTGACCGCCGTTTTTCAAGTAGTTCACAATTCCTTCAGACGCGCGGTAAGCCAATGCCCCAATTGTTGCGGTTGGGTGATGGCCCGCAAATTGTGGAAAGGCGGATCCACCAACTACGAAGAGGTTATCGACGTCCCACATTTGTAAGTAGTTATTGACTGCCGATGTTGCCGGGTCTGTTCCCATAATGACGCCTCCTGCGTAATGCATACCATCATAGACATGATCAAATTCTTCCGGAACCTCATCCTCATCAATGATGTCCGCACCCATTGCTTCCATGATTTCACGTGATTTCTCTATGCCGAATTTAGCCATATTTCGGTCTTGGTCAGTATATTTATAAGTTACACGCAGTAGTGGATCATTAAAATTATCCTTATACGTTGGATCCAAATCTAAAAAGTTATGCCAATAGGACATGGTTGCCATTGTATACCATACAACCAGAGAGCGATTTGTATAATAGATTGAGTTCTTCTTAAACTCTTCTCCCCATCCTGGTGTACCTTTCGGAACATGATTCGTCGCGATGGCACCGTCTCCGTATTGTCGTAATTCGATTCCTCCGCCATTAATGAAATCTACATTTGAATGATCGAAATTATCTCCCGCAAAATCACTCAAGGTAGCGCCTAATGCTCCTGCTCCCATGTAATAATTAAATTTCTTGTCTTTAAAAAATCCTCTCGCACCTAGAAAAGTAATATTAAATTGAGCGTTAAAGTTTCTTCCAATTACACCTTGTCTCGTATTCGGATTATAGGGCTTTCCGATACCAGATAACAGTAATAAGCGATTGTTTGTAAATGTGAACGCGGCCAATACGACTACATCCGCGGGTTGTTCAAATTCTTCTCCCGTCATGGTATCGGTATAGAGGACACCTGTCGCTTTGCCACCTTTGTATAAGACACGGCGAACATAAGCGCCTGTTCTCGCTTCAAAATTTCCGGTCTTCATGGCTGTTGGGAGTACCGTCACAAGTGGATCTGATTTGGCACCAAAGTCGCATCCATAATGTGAACAAAATGAACAAAACATACACTGATTCATCTGTTCCCCATCAGGATTTACATACGCTTGCGATAAATTACCTGCAGGAACGCGGTATGGATGGTACCCCATTTTTTTGGTAGTGTCCATAAATAAACGAATGGCTGGAGATTCCTTCATTGGTGGATTCGGATAATCACTGGATCGCATATCTCCAATAGGATCAGGTTCTCCCGAAATTCCCGCTGTTTTTTCCCATCGATCATAATACTTTTCCATCTCATCGTATGTGATTCCCCAGTCCTGTATCGTCATATCGGCAGGGATCTTATTCTTCCCGTAGCGCTCAATTGTTTTGCTTCTAATTTCAAAATCATATGGCTTCCAACGATAAGTGGCACCGGCCCAATGCACACTGCCCCCACCCAAATCCGTACCAATCATTACTTCCTTACGGGTTCTTACTGGCAATGCTGTTTCATCTACATAATTTCGGGAAGTAACTGTATCAGAAGCCAGATTCTGCATCATCTCATAGCGGTCCGTATAACGCAGTTCATCTTTCACGCCTATATAATCATCTCGAGTTACATTTTTACCACGTTCTAGCGCTACCACTTTATAGCCTGCTTTCGAAAGTTCAGCTGAGACAACACCACCCGCCCAACCCGTACCTACAACAACTACATCCACTTTAGCCAATTTAACTACCATCTTATTTTCCCCCCATTAATGACCTTGATAATTTCGTAAGCTTTCTGGTTCCATTACAATGAATTCTTCCACATCAATTTTGTCCAAGTAACTCATTCGTGGGCCCGGATACTCTTTCATTTTCCATCCCATCATATTTTTATTGCCGCCATACACCGGATCAGCATAGGCTCCTTCGAGCGTAGTCTGCAGAAGTAAATAGAAGAAGTTTGAAGATCCTACCCCTTTCATTTCGACTTTATCCTCCTCGAACATACGCAGCACTTCATCTTGCTTATCTGGAGCCAAGTCAACAAACCTTGCTCCAAAGTCCTCTTGTGCCACTTGATCTATTTTCCGTAAGCCCAACGTAAAAATTTCACTTCGATTTAATATAGATTGGTAGCGGGGAGTAGGAGCAGGGACTTGGGTGGCTGCATTCGGTCCTTGGCTATCCTGATTATTGCTGTTATTATGATTACCCGCTGCTTGGATATTCGTAATAAAAGGACCCTTCATATATTCCTTGGCATTCATCCCCCACTCACCAGCTAATTGCTTGTCAATAAAGAATGGGACGCCTAGCTCAATAGCGCCGGGACCTAAACTGTCTTTCGGAAAAAGGCGTTCGGTTGCGGCCGATAAGATATTAAAGTCTTCAGCACGATTGATAAACACCCGTGCTTCTTGTAGCCCACCACTCATCTTTGCATCTGATAGTATTTCCGGCTTTTTTTGAAACTGGTTTGTCAGCAGCCCCCCAAACAAGCCCCCCCCCACTAATCCTCCGGCAACTAGTCCTGAATTCTTTATAAACGTACGTCGGCTCATGCCGTTTGTACCCGTCGATTTATCTGCCACTTCGTGCTCCTCCTTACAATTACATTCATGTATTGCTTATCACACATAATCGCCAGTATCATCCAAATATATTCATGAATTAATTAGTGTTGGAATTTTATTCATTCAAAGGGAGCTAATTCAGAACTTGTGGATCCTTTTTAGATAATAAAAATAGGAATGAGCACTGTAAAATACAGTGCTCATTCCTACAGAATTCCAATACTTCCCCCTATGTCTGCATATCAATTTCCCGGACAACCCGTTCCCACAATTCCGGCGACGCATTATACAAATACGACAAAACAATACGCTGCGTTTTTTGAGATATGCCGGCAAGATCAGTAGCAAGATTTTTGACTAGATGGTCTTGCTGTACAAGGGGAAGACCATAATAAAATTGCCCGGCTTGCGTAAAATCATCCTGTTTCGGCAAATCAGATCGTACCAGATGCCCCTCCACATATCTGCCATTTCCGCTTGTCACAAGAGAAGCTGGCAACCAATCTTGCTGATGATTGATAGGTATTCTACGAAAATCTGGTCCAAGCCGCCGTCTCTGAGAATCCCAGTAAATATTGGCGCGTCCCTGCAGCAACTTATCATCCGATAATTCTGCGCCTTCCAATAGATTGGACGGTGAAAACGCCACTTTCTCAACTTGTTCCATATAATTATCCGGGTTTCGGTTCAACGTCATGCGACCAACTGGTATAAGCGGATACTGCTGTTCATCCCAAACTTTTGTATCATCCAATGGATCATAGGAAAGAGTGGCTTCGTCTTCTGGATTCATCAGCTGCACATAAAGCCCATAGACAACGGGCTCACCCTTTGCTAGGGCATCATACAAATCCTTGCCTGCAATATCCGGATTCTCGCCATTCCATCGGGCGGCTTCTTGACTGTCTATATATTGCTTCCCGGCATCAGGGACCCAGTGATACTTAACATAGCTGCGAACGCCCTGCTCATTCCGCCAAACATAGGTGTTCACACTATGCCCCGGCATGTGACGAAAGCTTTTTACTGTGCCTGCATTGGAGTAGAGCCAAACTAGAAAATGAGTGGATTCTGGCGCTCTGGCTACGAAGCTCCAAAACCGTTCAGGATCCATCAAGTTATTTACTGGAGAGGGTAACAGAGCCTTAATGGCCTCTGGAAAGCGCATGGCGTCTCGTACTAGAAATACAGGGATGTGATTACAAACCAAATCAAAAATGCCCTCTTCAGTATAAAACTTAGTAGAAAATCCTCGCACATTTCGGGAGGTGTCTGGAGTGCCTTTATTGCTTACAGCAAGCGAAAACCTCACCGTGACTGGAACCTGTTGCCCAGGATTTTGTAAAAAGCTTAGCTTTGTGTAATTTGCCATCGAATACACGGTCTCAAAGTAGCCAAAGGCACCAAAGCCTTTCACATGCACGGGTCTTTCTAAAATTTTTTCATGGACAAAGGTTTCCAATGTTTCATGCAAAATATTGTCCTGCTCCAGTACAGGACCTCTTTCACCTACCGTCTGTGAATGCATTTCATGAGCCCTTTTGCTTGATATATTTCTGTTTAGATACGTAGAAGATTCTGATGCCCATCCATTGTTTTCTCTCATAACGCCTCCTGCCTCCTGTATCCACAAGTTAATTCCCTAAGATACAGTATTATTTATGTGAGGCTTCATCCTATTATGAATTCGAATAGCTAGCCAATCACCATTTGTTGCTTTTCACATGTAGCTCTTTTATACTTTTAACCACAAGTGGGAGGAGATGCAACAATGTTAAAGACAACCGTATTTGAACATTTAAAGAATGCTATGAGGGAAAAAGATGTACTTTCAAAAGGCATACTGACATTATTGAAAGCAGCATTGGATAGCGCGGAAAAGGAAAAAGGTGCAGTTCTTTCAACTGAAGAAGAAGTCGCCATCGTCAACCGCGAAATCAAACAGACCCATCAATCACTGGAAGGAGCACAAACAGCACAGCGCGAAGACTTAATTGAACAAGAAGAAGCGAAACTGGTTCTGCTCAAAAAGTTCTTGCCTGCACAACTGAGCGAGGAAGAAATTGTAGCGATGTTGACAGAGGCAGGAATCACCAAAGGCATGAACATGGGTGATGCTATGAAAATTGCAAAACCACTACTTGCCGGAAAAACAGACGGTGGAACGATGTCGAAAGTTGTTAAAAGCTTAATTTAAAATAGACAAAACGAACCTTGCCATTACGGGAGGTTCGTTTTGGTTTATCCTGTGAAAAATGGGCCGTATGTTGAATCCAGCCACTATGGGGGCTAGTTCTCAAGCGATTCACTTACTAACTCTGCCGGCTCTTCCTTAGCAGAAACATTCTTATTCATTTCGTTCGAAGATTCTTGCGCTTTTCTAATCTAGGTGTTCATCCCGCTATCGGGGCTTCTCGTACGCTCGGCGAGTTCGTTAATTTTCTTTGCCTTACTCTCTGCAAATGTCCCGCGGCCTATGTCATTCTTCATTTCTGTTTTGAGTCGACGATGCGCATTTTCGATGGGTACTTTCACTTGCTTTATTGCGCTAATTTGGGCAAGGGATTGTACAGTTTCAGACTTCTCTTGTACTTGGGTAGTAGCTTGTTGCCTTTCTACTTTTTCACGCTGTTCTCTCTCGCGTTTCTGTGTTTCTATTGTCGCTATTTGTCCCTGGGTTTCGGCAATTTGTTCATCAAATGCTCCAATCTGCCCTTTAATCGTAGAAAGCTCTTCCCCAGCCTTCAATGTACGTTTTATCAAATTACTTTTCTCCTCTTGAACTTTCTGCTGTTTTTCCATTAAGCTTTCGATCATAGGGGCAGACCTTTCTTGCCAATTCCCTAGCCGAGCCCGCGCTTCATTGCTAATCATAATAGAATCTCTTTTGCCAGATTTCCCTGCATTTTCATCATTTCCTTTAAGGATGATTTGTGGTGAAAAAGTTTTTGTGACTGGACTTACTTTTAATCCATTAAATACTTTTATTTCCCAACACCGTCCTTTTCACCTTCTTACTTCTTCATCTCGATATATATTGGGTTTATTTAACAAGATGCCAATCACAATCCTAAAATATTTTTTATAAACTCAATTATACAGTTGGAATGTATAGTTAGACTGTATATAATTAAGCTATATAGTTAGACTGTATATCCAGATGGTAAGGAGGTTAATTAAATGAGAAGGCATAAGTTACTTCCCTTAACAGAAACAATGCATTATATATTGTTGGCGTTAAGGGAGCCGTTACATGGCTATGCAATTATGCAGAAGGTAGAAGTTATGAGCAAGGGGCAAGTTCGGATAGCTGCGGGTACATTATATGGAGCCGTTGAGAACTTATTGAAATACAAGTGGATTGTGCTCGTACCTACTGATGATCCAAGAAGAAAAGTTTATAGGGTAACAAGCGAAGGTCTAGATATTTTACAAACTGAACAAGAACGTTTAAGCCACATTCTCTCACTTTATGAAGGAGGCGAATATGATGAAGAAATTTAGATTATTTATTGATTCACGAAAAGAAGAGAAATGGTTAAATAAAATGATTGAAAAAGGTTGGATATGCAAGAAGGTCAATGCATTTGGAATATATTATTTCGAAAAAACCAAAATGCTCAAGCAAGTCATTCGCCTTGATTCCCAATCATTCAAGTCGATAGAAATATATGAGCAATATATACAATTACATGAGGACTTTGGCTGGCACCATATAGGAGGTTCACGCTGGTCTTTGTCGCAATATTGGACCAAACCAACAGACGGACTAGATGAGTTATTTTCAGACGATGCATCCGAAAAATCCTATTTGCAACGCTTGATGAAGTACTACGGTAACTTCACGCTATTCTTCATGTTTTTCACATTTATCTTATTTAATAACAGCTCCCCATACACAAGCCTGAAGTCAGCCTATTTTACACCTGGACTTTGGAATAGGAAGGGAATAGAATTTTTAACCGCTTTTTTAATTGAAACGCCACTTGCACTTGCAAGGTTTAGTACACCTTGGCTTTTCGTTATTGGTGGCATAGCGTGTGCGCTAATGTATCTAAGGTACAAGAATGAGTTAGAAAAAACAACGTAACGTACAGAGGGCCAGTCACTCATGTAATTTGCAAAACCATTACTTGCAAGGAAAACAGATGACGAAACGATGTCAAAATCCGTGAACAGTTTAACTTGATTTTGATAAAAAACAAAACGAACCTCGCCGCTTTGGGAGGTTCGATTTTAGGTTGACTGAGTGACATTATTGTTTAAAAACCAGTTCACTAGTCGTAAAAACTTTTTGTTCATTTTGACGATAGTTATCAAAGAATTCCTTTTCTATGCCTGTTAATATCGTTAGAAATTCTTGATCTACTTTTAATTCCTCCATTAAATTAGATACGGAATAAATCCCTCTATCAAAAAGTAGCTGCAGTATACTTTTTATCTTCATCGGACGGCTAATTGAAATCTGGTCATCAAGTGGTTCCTGCGTTTTATAGCCCTTTTTGTTAATGGACATGAAGAAATAGCGATACTGCTGATATTCCATTAGCCCCAATTTATATGCTTTCATTGCAATAGCTTGTAACGAAACTTCCCATTTTTGTTTGATGTCGATATAAGAATCTGGATTTGAAACTTTAACGATACCTGCGCAATCTTTTTTAAATTCTTCTGGTAATAGAAATTCAGAGGCAAAACTATGCGCCTCATCTTCCAAAGTTCTATAGGTTTTTCTATCCTGCATGTTGAATTCAACTTTATAGTGCAGTAATAAATGACCTAATTCATGGGCCAGATCAAAGTTTCTTCTAGCGGCAGACTTTTTAATCGTGCCCAATATAATATAAGGCCTATCGTCTTCTGTCCAAAGACTATAAGCATCAATGGTTTCTCCAATTTCTTTTTCGAAAATAAAAGCGCCTGCTTTCTCCAATAAAAAAAGAATATTTTGGTTAGAACTTTCGGGTAGTCCAATTGTTCGGCGCGCTAAGCTAGCTATGAATTGAATTTGGGTTTCCCGATCAACATTTGGGTTTTGTCCAAGATATTCAAGCGTCTCTTTCCGTAGTTGCAACAATATATTAGATGGGTAACTTATTTTGGATTCGACTTTCTTTAAAAATTCATCTAAAAATCGAATATGCATTAGTTCGCTTTGCGTTTTACTCAAAGAATTTATTGTCTCAGAACGATACGCTATATGTTGAAGCTGTATATTCTCAAAATCGACTTTATCCAATAAATCTACACGATAAAAATACGAAGCTTTCACTTTAAAAGTCAGCTTCAATTTATTCACAACTTCTAATTTAGGGGACATATAACCATTTTCATATTGCCAAATAGCCTGTTCAGTTACGCCCACTTTTTCTGCCAATTGCCCCCTACTCAAATCATTAAGAATACGGATATTGGTTAAACTTTTACCAATAAACAAGAAGGCACCTCATTTCTATAAAAACTCAATTTTCTTGCTCTTCGACATCATCAAGAACAATACCGAAGGCAGTTGCATCTAGGACACCTTCAGCTGCAATTGTTTGTACCAGAACTGATTTTAGTTCTTCCTCAATTTCAAATAAATGACTAGACTTTTGTCCAATATATGGCGTTAACTCACTTATTAAGTATGCCTTATTATCAGCAGGATTAGGCATCCATAAACGGATTTCACCAATTTGATGATCCTCATCAATGTTATAGGTAGCGATATAAAACCTGTCAAACTGCGCATCCATTCCTTCTGTATCTTCAGCTGCAAGTGTCACTGGCTGAAAATCCTCTAATAGCTCTAATTGTACAGATTGATTGAATATCTTTGCAGGAATCTCATCAAACTTAACGCCACTATTAATTTGCATTAAATTTTGCATATAGGAAGCTTTACTTCCTCGCGTGCGACCTTTCGCGTCTTTCCCCTTGTCCACCTCATCTATATTAAAATACCGTACATTTTTTACAATAAACAACGTCTTCTCATTCTTATCTGAGAACTGTAAATATTGCCAAGTTAAACCTGCCTTTGCTAAAGTACTAGTAACACCGCTGTCCTCACAAGACAAAGCAACATAATGGTCAATATGATTCCCCTTAACCCAGGCATAAGCGCCGTGAACCTTTAATTCACGAGCTTTTTGTCGCCGTACATCCAAGTAATCCCTATACCCTTCAATAATTCCATCAACAATACTTTCATTTAATTTCTCTGATAAACTGTATTCTTTCATTTGACATACACCCCTATACAATTTTATGAAAGACCTTCAACTTCATTAAATAAAATATGATTTAGATACATTATACTTAAAGTTCAAGGGTTATGACAGGACTATTTATGAATCTAACAAAAAGAGGAATTCGAGGTTGCATAGGTGACAGTCTCCTCGAAAATGAAGTCGCAACGATACGCCAAATCGCACTCAATAGTAAAATGGCTGGCGCTGATATTTATCATATCGGTGATACAGGCTTTTATGGGATTGCAGTGCCGGAAAACATCATGACCTATTCAATCGTCATCAGAGGAAGACGACATACTTATGTAAGAATGGCCTCATCTGTGAGACGTTGAACGAGGATTTATAGGCCTCCGAAACAAGCAATTTCACTTTCGGCTTGCAATTGTCCAGAATTACGTGTAAAGTGGTAATAATTTAATATTACTTATTTCGAAACTTTGAAGTAAGGATAGAGGCGCAAAAACCATTAGTATGCAATCCAAGGATAATGAGATCCTATGAAGATTGTAGAAAGGGGGATTTGCCGAAGTGGAGAGACACTCATTATCTCGAAGCTGGTTCTGCGTTGAATAAGTGCAGGATTGTCATATAGGAAACTATATGGAGGGCTATCTTATGCAAAGAAATAATCTATTATTTCGCTGCAACAACGAGCCCTCGTTGTTGCTTTTTTGCGTCAATTTATCTGGGGTCAGTAGAATAATCCAGATAAAGCCTCCGGCCGATGTCACGTACTTTTTTGGCGAGTTTTTCAGGCACCCCCCAAAAAAGTCTGGACGCAATTACGCTGGGGCATAATTGATAAATTGCCCTCCACCCTCTATTTTATTTTTTACTAAAAAAATGAATAGGATGTGGAGAATTGATGAATTTCGGACAAGTTGTAACAGCTATGGTAACTCCTTTTAATGAACATGAGGACATTGATTTTGACGCTACGAGGAATTTGATTGATCATTTAATCGCTAACGGAACAGATAGTTTAGTTGTGTCGGGAACAACTGGAGAATCTCCGACATTAACCACTGGGGAAAAGGTCCAATTATTTAAGTTTGTAGTAGAAGTTGTGGGTGGCAGAGTGCCCGTAATTGCCGGAACAGGCTCGAACAGCACAAGGGAATCGATTGAACTGACAATGTTAGCAGAAG
Source organism: Sporosarcina sp. YIM B06819 (assembly GCF_033485175.1). NCBI lineage: Bacteria > Bacillati > Bacillota > Bacilli > Caryophanales > Caryophanaceae > Sporosarcina > Sporosarcina sp. YIM B06819. The sequence continues at coordinate 18,661 of NZ_JAWLIQ010000027.1, forward strand.
ATGTTGGTGTCGATGCGATTATGCTCGTCGCCCCGTACTATAACAAGCCGTGCCAAGAAGGATTGTTTCAACACTTCCAATCGATTGCGGCTGCTACTTCTTTACCGATTATGTTATACAATGTGCCAGGGCGAACAGTTGTCAACATCGCCGTCGATACAGTCATTCGCCTGGCAGCAATCCCAAATATCGTTGCAATTAAAGAAGCGAGCGGCCATTTAGATGCAATGGCTGAAATCATCGAGCAGACGCCTGCAGGATTTTCCTTGTATAGCGGCGATGACGGCTTAACCATTCCAGTATTATCAATTGGTGGAGCTGGCGTTGTTTCTGTCTCCTCTCATATTATAGGAAATGAAATGCAAGCAATGATTAAAAACTTCAAAATGGGCAATGTCAAAGAGGCTGCTACAGACCACCGTAAATTGTTACCCATTATGAAAGCTCTTTTTGCCGCGCCAAATCCATCGCCAGTAAAAGCGGCATTGAATCTAACAGGAATTCCCGTCGGCGGTGTCCGTTTGCCGATGATTCCATTGAACGATGAACAACTCCATTCATTGCAACGTACGTTGTCTATTTATGATGGAGTGAGTGTTTGATCGCCACGATGCCGCAGTAACTTTTAGGGCGGTATACAAATCAATTCCTTTATTTCGAAAGGACAACTTGGCCATTCAGAGAAATGGCTCATTGAACGCGCCGCCCTTTTTGTGCCAAGGTGTATCCCACTTCCATCTACTTCATTCACAATCATACCGATGGATCCATTAGTAAACTTGGCTTTAGTAATCTTTCTAGTGATGAAATTGAACTTGGTGCAAGTTTTTTAAAAGAGACTTGCTTATAAAAACACCCCTGTAATCGTTAGTTGTTTCCTACGATTACAGGGGTGTTCGTAATTGAATAAAAAGTACAGTCTCTCGAACAAATACGTTAATTCAAATAAACATGTATCATTGTTTCTCACACGGGAACCCTCCAAAAGTTGGCCGCACTAACTTACTACTTTCAGACCAATAATCGTAAATACAATTCCAAGGATACAAAAAATCCTCAATCCATTCTTAGCTTCATAATAAAACACGATACCGACTATCGCAGAGCCCAATGTTCCAATCGCCGGCGAATTGTAGTAGTGACTGTGCTCCCGCCTATTACCGCCATCGGAATTATGTGTAAATCTCCTATATACTGTATTTTCATCTAACTCTCCGTCAACAAATAAATCCTTGCTTGTTCAGAAGGATTTTCTTTTTCAAAAATATATTTTTAAAGATGTATCCGATTTCCTCATTCCCCTCTATATAAAAAATAAAAGGGGAATGACCACCATGACAATTTACTTAAAAGACTTCGCACGTTTCGCAAACACACAAGATATGGACGAGGCAGCGCAACGTCATGTCATTAAGCATTGGAACGAGATGAATCCAACAGATCGTGCTGTGTTGGACATGATTCGTCGTTACTCCGTGAAATACGGCGCTGCTCACTTAAAGCACGACACGATGGCAGACAAAATCGGTAAATCTAATGTAACGGTTCGACGTGCGATTCGTAAGTTAGAAAGTCTTGGAATTATCGAGCGGATCCATTACATTCGCCCAGTCATGAACGGACTTGGCGCTAACATTTATGTTATTTTACCCTTCGTTGACCAGTCGACTTTGACCATGCCGGCAACAGCGGACAAGCCTTGTGACAGTGAGGCTGACGATGTTTTTCCTGAACCTGAAGCATTTTCTTTTGAATCTAAAAACATAAAGACCCATACTCTTACAGATACGTATCCTGCGGAGCCGGCTCCTACACCTACTACGTTGTTTGGGAGAATAAAAGATCTATTATCAACGACGATTGGTGACAATTCTTTAGCTCGTCAATTGTTTGGGATTTACCGTGCACAGTCATTACGCATGATGAAATTTAGCCTTCATGAGCAGCAAGGAGATTTATTTGAACGGTTGGCCATACAAGCACTTCATATTGCTGTTCAAGCGTCAAAGCGCAAAACAGTCCGTAATATTCCCGGTTATTTTGATGGCGTATTGCGTAAATTGATTGATAAAGCGTTGTTTGAGGATATTTTCAAGGAATATGATGTGTCGTTGGAAGGTTTTTTGATTGGTTAGTAGCTCCCGCCTATTCGCCTATTTAAAAATGGTGATATTGTAATTGATGTGACTCGTCCATTATATTCGATAAGTATTTATTGCAAAACGATAAATAACGTGTTAAAATTAAGTTTACAATAAACAAATGAGGTGCTTTTTATGAAACGAGGGTCAACACTATTTTTAAGGATGGCTGTTTTTTTAATGGGAATCCCAGTCCTTGCTTTGTGTATATATGGGTTATATCAGCTCGCCAATAATCCAGTAAACCCAGATTATGCCCATATACTCTATCCCATTTTAATAGGTATGTATGTCTCAGTTATACCGTTCTTCATGGCATTGTATCAGGCTTTTAAACTGTTAAGCTATATTGACATGAGCCAATCTTTCTCTGAGTTATCTGTTAAATCACTAAAGAATATTAAATTCTGTGCAATAACAATTAGTGGATTGTATGTCATCATTTTGCCATTTGTATTTCTCGTTGCCGATCTAGACGATGCACCAGGTCTCGTCATAGTTGGAATGGTTCCTGTTTTTGCTTCAATGGTGATTGCCGTCTTTGCCGCTGTTCTTCAAAGACTTTTACAAGAAGCAATTCAAATAAAATCAGAAAATGATTTAACGGTCTGAGGTGAAAACAATGGCGATTATTATCAATATTGACGTGATGTTAGCAAAAAGGAAAATGAGCGTAACTGAACTTTCGGAGAAGGTCGGCATAACGATGGCCAACATTTCCATATTGAAAAATGGAAAAGCAAAAGCGATTCGTTTATCCACTTTAGAAGCGATTTGTAAGGCTTTAGAATGTCAACCTGGGGATATTTTGGAATACCGAAGTGATGAAGACGCACAATAATAGGCGGAAGCCAGGCACTGCTACAATTCGCAGAAAGACGCGAATGGTTTCAGTAACCTAGCACCCGCGAGTGAACCTTTGGAGGCATCAATTATGAGAGCAGTAAAACAACTTATTCGTTTCGGTTGGGAGCAGGCCCTATCGTGTTTGTTTCCTGTCGTTATTTTTGCCTCTTTAGCTTTAACACAAATCATACCACTCCCCTTACTACCGCGATATGATTGGATTCTTATCATCTGCATTTTGATGCAATGGTGGATGGTGCATTCTGGGCTTGAAACGCGGGATGAACTAAAGGTGATTACATTGTTCCATCTAATTGGACTTGCACTTGAAATTTTTAAGGTACATATGGGTTCATGGTCTTATCCAGGGGAAGGTTATTTCAAAATTTTCGGAGTACCTTTGTATAGCGGGTTCATGTATGCGAGTGTAGCAAGTTACCTGTGCCAAGCATGGAGAAGGCTTGACGTGGAGCTCGTTAAGTGGCCTCCTTTTTTACTAGTCGTACCTCTTGCAGCTACGATTTACTTGAATTTTTTTACCCACCATTATTGGATTGACGTACGTTGGTGGTTATCTGCACTTGTCTTAATTGTCTTTTGGCAATCGTGGGTCACATATGCAGTGAATGGAACTCGTTATCGTATGCCACTCGCATTTTCTTTTGTGCTCATAGGTTTTTTTATATGGGTAGCCGAAAATATCGCGACATTCTTTGGAGCGTGGCAATATCCTAACCAAACCGCTGCATGGAGTCTCGTTCACTTAGGTAAGGTGAGTTCATGGCTATTATTGGTGATTGTGAGCTTTTTGATTGTGGCTACATTGAAGCGGGTTAAGGAGAAAGGTTCTGCTGAGGTAAAGGCTAGTTAATTTTTATTACTGTTATTTAAAAAGGTGCCACAGTCGACTAACCATATTATTCCAAACAAATATGGTTGAATGAGTGGCACCATGAAATCTGCTTAAAAATTACACTTCTACACGTTGAAAAAATTGCGGCAAGTGCTCTTTGTGTGCTTCTAGCATTTCATCCAAAATGGCTTTACCTACTTTATCTGACGGAACGAGAGGATTGATGGTCATGGCAAGCAGCGCTGTATCATAGTTTCCCGTCACAGCCGCCTCAGCTGCTACTCGTTCGAAAGATTTTATTTGTTGTACCAAACCTCTGACTGCAACTGGTAAATCTCCACTAATGATTGGCTTTGGACCTTCTTTCGTAATGACACAACTGACCTCAACAGCGGAGTCAAACGGTATACTAGCGACGGCCCCATTATTAATGGTATTAACCGGCTGAATGTCTCGCTTATCGTTATAGATAGATGAAATTAAACGAACAGCTGCATCACTGTAGTACGATCCACCTCTTTCCTCTAACTGAGATGGTTTAATCGCTAGATCAGGATTTTTGTAAAGCTCGAACAATTCTTCTTCAAGCTTCTTCACTACTTCCGCTCTCGTCGTCCCCTCTTTAAAGTTTTCCAGCTCCTTTTGTAACATTTCATCTTTTTTATAATAGTAAAGGTGATAAGGACAAGTTAGTGCATTTAATGCTCGAATAAAGTCTGGTTCCCAGCCTTGTCCTTCTATGTTTTTAACAAAGCTACTATTTTCCGGATTGGCTAACAGTTCAATGACTTGGTCTTTTACACTAACTCCATCTAGATAGACATCCAATCCATATACCATATGATTTAAACCAGCGAAGTCTATACGAATACGCGAATGATCCACATCTAAAAGTTTTGCAACCCCCATCTCAATACCGATTGGCACGTTACATAACCCAACGATTTTCTTATGATCTGTATACCTAAGAACAGCTTCTGTCACCATGCCAGCAGGATTTGTAAAATTTATCAGCCAAGCGTCTGGACATAATTCCTTAATGTCATTTACAATGTCTAAAATGACCGGAATCGTACGCAATCCCTTAAATAGCCCACCTGGCCCATTTGTTTCTTGTCCAAGTACTCCATGGCTTAAAGGAATTCTTTCATCTTTTGCACGAGCATCTAGCAAGCCTACACGAAATTGAGTCGTAACAAAATCGGCATCCTGTAGAGCAGCTTTTCTATCGAGAGTTAAATAGACTTGAATGGGGAGACCTGCTTTTTCTATCATTCTTTTTGCAAGGTTACCCACGATTTCTAATTTTTCCTTACCCGCTTCTATATCAACCAACCACAATTCCCTCACAGGCAGTTCATCGTGTCTATTAATAAACCCTTCCACTAATTCTGGCGTATAACTTGAACCTCCACCAATCGTGACAATCTTAATCCCTTTAGTCATTGTCCATCCTCCTATAAAACTTATTTACAAAACAAATACTAGGGGAAAAAAGGCCAATAAGATATAGTTTCGGGAGCATGAGATTTATTTTTCAATGAAAGGCATTTGTTTCATGAAAATAACACTGCGTTTCTCGCTTGATGTATAATAGAAGATAAAGGAAAGAGAACGACAGATGAGGAGTGAACAGCCTTTGTTTACGACCGAAGTAATCGCAACATTCAATGAACTAGAGATGCTACTTTATAAATACATAATGAAAAATACAGAAAAAGTTATTTACATGCGAATACGGGATCTGTCAGATGAAACTCATGTTTCCACTTCAACGATCATGAGATTTTGTCGAAAATTAAATTGTGAGGGTTTCTCAGAATTTAAAGTAAAACTTAAGCTTTTAAGTGATGAAAAACCTAACGTAACCATTAAAAGTAGCCAGTATGTATTAGCGGAGTTTTTTGAACGGACTCAAAATGAGAAATTCATGTCTAAATTAGAGGATATGGCGAGTATTATTGCTAAAACAGAGACCATCATTTTTATCGGATTTGGTAGTTCAGGAACGCTCGCTGAATACGGTTCCAGGTATTTTTCAAGCGTAGGCAAGTTCTCTATCTATATAAAAGACTGGTTTGTGCCCATTCATACCGACTTGAATAATAGTATTACGATTGCTCTCTCTGTTTCAGGAGAAAGTTCTTTTACTTTGTCGCACGTTCAAAAGTTAAAGGAGCAGGGTAGTAAGATTTTTAGTATTACTAACAATGGACAATCTACGATGGCAAAACTATCTGATATAAATATTTCTTATTATGTAACAGAAGAGTGGATTGGGAGTATGAATGTCACCACGCAAATTCCAGTAGTTTTTATATTGGAGGAAATGGCACGAAAGGTATATGAAATAAATAGGGAGGAAAAAATAGATACCAACGAATAAAAGCGGAATACACCTACTTGGATGCGAAAGATACTTATTTCAAATGATAAGCCATATAATAGAATATGGTTGTCAGGCGGGGCAAAAAAAACGTATAATAAAAGGATAGATTACGTATACTAAAAAAGGTCGCACGATGTTGTAGCATCGAACGACCAGTAGCAATAGCAGGTCCCCTACTAAGGGGTCGGCGCTTCTAAGGCGGAATAACCCAACCGTATTGAGCCACCAACTCAAGGATGGGTTATTTTTTATGGTTGAATGACAATATTGCTACAACTAATGCTGCAAAAGTGACTGCAAACATTAACGCTTCAAATACTGACATTAGCATCACCCCCTTTCAAAGAGGAGTGTGCCGACCACCCTTGAGTTTCCTATTCTATTTCCCTGCTAAATATACCATACATACGTTCTAAACTCTTCTTTTACTTTATACCAATAGAAAAAACAACCACCCTATGCTATCGAATTTAAAGGCAGCCACTGGCACCACAAAATTAAAACGTTAACCTTGAATTAGGTCGAAATTTGTGTATAATAGGAGGCAATTGTATAAGTAAAATGTTTTCTAGGGTTCCGTAACGAGTCTGTTAGTCTGGTCCGAGAGAAAACTCATAGCTCTGCTATGTCACGGAAGGATAAAAGCCTGGGAGAAACTGTTCAACAGTTTGCCTTAGGCTTTTTTGCTTTTTGAGGTAAGACTAAAATTGGAGGTGTTGTTTGCATGAATGCAAACTGGGTGAAAGTAATTATCGCTGCTTTTTTTGAAATTTTTTGGGTTATTGGATTAAAACATGCGGATTATTTCTGGGCTTGGACTGGGACAGTTATTGCAATTATCATTAGTTTTTACTTAATGATTATGGCTGGAAGAGAATTACCCGTCGGAACCGTCTATGCGGTTTTTGTAGGTCTAGGCACCGCTGGAACCGTATTTTCAGATATCTTATTTTTTGGTGAACCGTTTCAACTTGCAAAAATGCTGTTGATTTTGGTTTTATTAGCTGGGGTAATTGGTCTGAAATTAGTGACGAAAGACGCAGTTGAAGAAGGAGTTGAAGAGTAATGGCTTGGGTTTCTTTGGTTGTTGCGGGGTTGTTTGAAATGTTTGGTGTATTAATGATCAATAAATTGCATAAAGATCGCAATTGGCAATCGTTGCTATTTCTAATTCTTGGATTTGGCACAAGTTTTATTTTTCTAGCATATGCCATGAAAACACTACCGATGGGTACTGCATATGCAATTTGGACAGGGATTGGTGCATCTGGTGGAGCAATATTAGGAATGATTTTTTATGGTGAATCAAAAGACTGGAAAAGAATCATTTTTATAGCCATGGTATTGGCGGCAGCAGTTGGTTTAAAGCTAGTCTCATAAAAAACGTGAATTTCATGTCTGTTTGAACTCTCACGTAAATTAATAACAATGGCCATCCAACCTAAGAATTTGGCCCCCTTTATCTATGCGACAATCGAGTAATGAGAACTAATCTTTCATCGTATAATTACAGGATAAAAAGGAGTACCAACATAAGATACTCCTCTTTATTTAAGTAGAGATGATATTAAGTAAACTTTATTATTCATTTTCACAGTTTTTTATTTATTTTATTGGTCCTTTAGTAATCTCAGTAAGTTTAGAATTGATGGCAAAGACTTTCGCGTTGATGTCTATAACTCCAAAGCCAGCTAATCTTTTAGTGTGCATATCTAGATATTTTTCAGCTGTTTCTTTTGTTTCGAAACTGTAAATTCCACCGGCTTCTTTTGTCTCGGAGCTCTCTGTCCAAATTTTCCATATGAACCCATCTTCTTCATTGATGGTTTTTGCTAAATCAGTAAACGCCTCTGTCATTTTATCTCCGAATGGTCCATTCATTTTGAAATCCACTTGTAATACGTAAGTCATAGTCATTCTCCTCCGATTATTTAGTAGTTGTAAAATAGAATTCTCCTAGAATTTCCTTCGCTTGATAGCTATTTGGTGTAAGCTCTTTTTCAATAAAAGAGTGAACATCTGGTTGCCTAATATCGTACATGACTTCAATTTCTTTAGAAAATAGCAGTTTTTCTTTTTCAAGCAAGCTAGAAAGGGATGGTTGTTGTTTTGGTTGAAGGTTTTCCGTTTGAAGCACTTGTTTTAATCCATCAACATAGTATTCAAACGGGCGCCCACCAACAATTTTTACACCTTTATTTTCTTCATTCATCATGATAATCGTAGGAAAACCTCTGGCCCCTAAATTTCCAACCAGAGCAAAATCTTCATTCAATAATTGTTGTCCGATTGGTTGTTCAGCTTCATTTACAATAGCTTCCCCATTAAGACCCATTTTATTTACGATTTCAATTAGAACGGATTGTTCTGAAATATTTTGATTAAATGCGAAAAGTGCTTCTCTGGCACGGCGCAAATAGTCAAATGCAATAACGTCATTATGACTTTTTTGAATTATTTTAAAAACACGTGAGGGTGGATAGGAGGATTGAACTGGGTTATCAATCATTAACGTACCATCAATTGGCATTCTTGACTGTTCTCCAACTTCTCTCCAATGACCTGCAACATCTGATGGTTTATAAATTCCGTTAGCAGAATCGATGGGTCCATCATGCCATTTTTCCAGCAAACCACCCATAACCGTGTGAAAGCTGAAATAATTACCGTACTGCTCTACAAAACGACGGAGCTCAGGTTCAATTGCCCAGCAATGGGAACAAATCGGGTCAGTCACATAATAAATAGTAATGGACTTCTTCGGCTGATTAAAATCAATCAGCCCGACTTCCTCTTCTCCAACGACTCCGCAGACGCCTGTTTCTAAATCACACATCATATTATTGTTCGTCAATTTATATTCCCTCATTTCTTTTGAAAATCAAGTATTTGCTTACAATTGAATTGTAGACAATAATTAATAGTATCAACACCAATAGTTCATTGGAAATGTCGTTTATACAACACATTGAGCAAATTGTTTAAAAAAATAGAAGGGGGATTAACATGACTCAACCAAAGACTGATCCTCGAGTTCAACGTACTCGCAAATTAATCATGGATTCTTTTATGGAACTTTCAAGTAAAAAAGATTTTAAGGATATTACCGTTAAGGATATTACAGCTGAAGCTATGATTAATCGTGCCACATTTTATTACCATTTTGAAGATATATATGACTTATTGGAAAAGGTATTGTCAGAAGTATTGTTAGTTAATTTGAATTGTGATGACTACCAAAATGACGAACTGAATGAAGAAGCGTTGGTTAGCATATTCTTAGCAATCACAAATTTTCAAAAGTCATTATCCAATCGCTGTCATAGAGGTTACGAAGATACCATTGCCCGTATCATTAGGGACCAGCTCGAAATCATTTTTTATAAAATGTTGTTAAAACAACATAAAACTGAGGAAGATAGAGCTCTAAAAATTACTGCCGTCATTTTAAGCTGGGGAATTTACGGGGCTTCTGTGGAATGGAGAAGAGATAGTAAGAAGATATCACCAGAGGAATTTATCAAATTAGCAATTCCTTATATAATTCCTGGGATAAAGTAGGTGCACTATAACACTCTCTAATCGTGTGTTATATCAAAAAGAATGTAAGTGTAACGTAGAAAATTATTAGAAATCAACTATGCCTCCGTTGACAAACACATGTTCCGTGTTATAAAGTATGGTTATGGGAATAATAGTTGGGTGGTTACTGCCACTTGGAGATTACTTAGAACTATATAAAAATTAGAACTAGGGAGCTGTTGAATGATGTCAATTAGTTTAAACCCGTATTTGATTTTTGACGGAAACACGAGAGATGCAATTCATTTTTACGAGAAAGCGCTTGGCGGGAAAGTGATAGGTATCATGACGTTCGGAGATATGCCAGCGGACCCGAATTATCCGTTGTCGGATGACATGAAGGAACGCGTTATGCATGGACACTTGCAAGTCGGAGAGGCAGACCTCATGTTCAGCGATACGTACGAAGGCATGCCTTATCAGCCAGGTAATACGATTCAGATGGCCATCCATCCCAAAGAAGAGGCTAGAGCTAGAGAAATCTTCACCGCTTTGGAAGACGGCGGACAAGTCATCATGCCCCTTCAGAAGACGGATTGGAGCCCCTTGTACGGGCAAGTAAAGGACAAGTTCGGCGTTACTTTCCAAGTGAACGTCCCAGCAGAGCAACCGCAGTATTAAATTACTGAACAAAACATAGAAAAGGGTTGATTTTAATGGAAAAGATTACTCCATTCTTAATGTTTCAAGATGGCAATGCGGAAGAAGCGATGATTTATTACACATCACTCATCGAGGATTCAGAAATAACGAGTATCTCTCGCTACGGAGCAAATGAAACTGGGGATGAAGGAACAGTCATGCATGCGACTTTTTCCTTAAAGGGACAAGAATTCATGTGCATTGACAGTAATATAAAGCATGCGTTTTCCTTTACACCCTCGTTTTCAATCTATATCACTTGTGATTCCGAAAAGGAAATAGATAATCTATATGAGAAGCTTATTACAGATGGACAAGCACTTATGCCGTTAGGTGATTACGGTTTTAGCAAGAAGTTTGGCTGGATAAATGATCAGTTCGGTGTCTCGTGGCAACTTAATCTTCCAAAATAAGTTTACTTACATGCGTTCCATAACCAGCCGCTTTAATTGCATAACGAAAAGCCCAATTTCTCAATGTAATGCTGAGAATTCGGGCTTTTTAATATTAGAATTTCTTACCCCTGTAACTTCCCATAAAAAATAAATATAATACTTATTTATCCGTTTTTAACTCTCTCTTCATCAATTGTGCCATTTGTTGAGAATTTAAATCCTTTTCTTCATAGAGTTTAGTAATGATGTTCTGATAGTCTTCTTCATTACGATTTTGACTTAGTTTATTGGCGGCTTGAATTTCTTGTACTTTAATCTTAAATCCAACTATACCTTTTATTTGTTTTTTGGTTTGTGGAGAAAGGTTTTCCCATAATGCTGCATTCTCCCGATGATGTTCGTATTTTTGTAATAGTAAGCTAAGCTCTTCTTCTAGCTCCTGTTCACTCATAATACTAGCTGTTCCATATACATGGACAGATTGATAATTCCATGTTGGCACATTTTCATCTTTATACCAAGTTGATGAGACGTAAGCATGCGGACCTTGAAATATAACAAGGACATGTTCATTCTCAACCTCGAACGTTTTCCACTGAGGATTCCCATAAGCCATATGTCCAGTAATATAGTAATTATCGCCTTGCTTATTTAACTGCAAGGGTAAATGGCTAGCAATTGGTGTTCCTTGTTTTGTTGTCACAAGCGTACCGAAAGAGTTTTTTTGAATAAAGTCGCGAATTTCGTTCATATCGGTGACCTTAAAATATGTTGGAATATACATAGTAATCCACCTTTCCGAAAAATTTATAGTCGCGTTTTGGTCATTATAAGATCAATTTGTTCTTCATCACCCATATAAAAAGAGTGTGAGTCAGTATGAACAAACCCCATTTTCTTATAAAAGGCAAAAGCATTTTCATTTCTTTCCCATACACCTAGCCAAATCCTCTTTTTATTACGTTCCATCGCAATTTCTATAGCTTTATTAAGCAGATATTTACCAAGACCATGTTTTTGGAATTTATTTTTTATGTAAATCCGCTCTATTTCAAGTGATTCATCACCCATTTCTTCAGACTGAGCCTCATTCGTATTGACCTTTAAATATCCAGCTACTGCCTCATTAAAATAAACAATAAAGAATTCTGAGGAAATAGTGGACAATTCTTTTTCCAGTTGTTTCGTGTTAAATGCTCTTTCTAAATAAACTTTCATGTTTTCAGGTGAATTGTGATCTTTAAATGTATCGTTGAATGTTTCGATACTTATTTCTTGAAGTATCTCTAAATCTTCACGGTTACACTTTTTTATTTTTATTATCATTTTAATTGCCCCCTTTATATCAATTATGCCTCGGCGGAATTGCGTCTAGATTTTAAATCGAGTTTGAGGCCAGCACGAGGCTGGTCATGCAACCGTTTCCGCAGGACGCGGCGAACTTAGGTTACCTTATTGACTCCTTTCAAAATCTGTGACATCCGCCGGAGGCTTTATCTTCCTTCAGCGGTTGTTTTGACACCCACTGAACAGAAAAAAAAATCCCATTCATCTCGCCACCTAGGAGAAATGGAACTATGTTTCTCCCCTATAGAAGTCGGAGTTTTCTGCTGAAAGAAGATAAAATCAATAATCTCTCCGGTTTCCCTTTTTTACAAATTCCCAGTCAAGTTCTATATTTTTTCTAACTCTTTGTAGTAGATGAGAAATGCTCTCTACTTCTTTTTCGGAAAAGCCCGCTAATGCAACACTATTCGAATGATCATTTTCTCTTTTTATAAAAGGGTATACACGTCTCCCCTTGTCTGTTGGAAAGAGTTTTTTTATTTTTTTGTTATGTTCATCACCTTTCTTTTCAATAAACCCATTCATTTCAAGATTTTTTATAGCACGAGCTGCTGTTGTTCGATCTACTTTTATCATCTCAGCTAACTTTTCTTGAATGATTCCCGGATTTTCACATATTCGCACAATGTACAGATATTGCCCTTTTGTAAGGTTGCATTCTTTAAATTCTATATTACTTATAGAATCTAAAGCCCTTGCTATCATTCCAATTTCACGAAGAATTTCTTTCATAGTTAACTCCTTTGTATATAACTTTGTTGCAAATGCATCAAAAAGGTTATATTTTAAATCTAACTTATGTTTGTTGTATTTGCAACAAACAAATGAAAAGGTATGGAAAATAAAGATAACGAATTCTTCAGCTGAAAGATGGAATTTAATAAAAATTGAATAATAATAAGGGATTAGTTTCACACAATGATTCAAACAGTAAATTTATGGCTTTGACTTTTTGTTATAAATAAGGGCCGTATGATTCTCTTATAAAAAGTAAGAGTTTCAATACGACCAGATTGGTTACTGAATAAAATTAGTGATTGAGTTAATTTCATAGTTCAAAATCCTTGGGGCTCAAGGGTTTCAAACAAATAAAAAACAGTCACCTTCCCTGACTCGGTATAATGGTAGTGACCAAACAACAGAAGTTAGTTAAGGTATTTATCTGGCGGACTTTATAATTTGACTACCTTCTTAGACCTCTTCTAACTACTTTCTTACTCTTTTATACCCCCGATACCTCTTAAAACAATTAACAAATAATAAAGAACCAACTAGCAAAACAAGTAGGACGGCAACCGTAATTAATTCCTTCAGTTGATCTTGCTGGTTTGCACCTCGGTTTCCTCCTCCCCAAGGCATTCCACCTCTACCCATACCTTGCATACCTTCCAGCATACCGCCTCTTCCCATGGCTGGCATTCCTTCTGGCATCTCTCCATTACCCATGGCCGGCATTCCTTCTGGCATCCCACCTTTACCCATAGGCGGCATTCCTTCTGGCATCTCTCCATTACCCATACCTGCCATATTTACTGGGATACTCCCACCGCTTATCCCTTCACCATTTACATAGCTTGGAATTTCACCATCTAATTGTTTTTGAACATGTTCAAGACGGTCTTTCATAAATCCAACAATCCCAGGATATCCGTCTACAGACTCATCTCCGGTATTCGCCAAAAATTCATCGTATGAATAAAAGGCTGTCGGATCTTTTTTCACATCATCTCCTATAAGTGACTTCAATTCATCCACTCGGGACTCTATATCTACAAGCAGATCGACGGTTTGTTGAACATAGCGATGGTATTGTTCTTTATATTCGCTATCGGATAGTACATAATTAACGAGAGGATGATCCTTCACCGCGCCAATAGTAGGCTCATCGATGAGCATTTCTTTTTGTGTATCTCTGTCTTGCCCCATCATGCCACCAATAGACATATTATGATCCCATGCAAGAAACGTGAATTTCCCATTTTGTTCATATAAATAATAGTTATGGCTCATCATCCCCTGATAGCTATCCATATCAACCATCACGGTACCAACCGCTAAATAACGTAAATATTTATCTACATCAAAATAGGATTCAACGTCTTTTCCATCACTTAGAGCCTCGATAAACTCCAGTAGTTTTGTATTGTTTTTACGCCCTGACTTCATTATTAATCCTGTCTCATCAATGCTCATTCCATCTTTCCAGGTTAACGAGGCCCCTGTATCCGCCTTATACAAATTTCCTGTTGAATTTCCAAAGTTTCTTTCGAGATAAGGTTCTTCAAGATTTTCTACAGCTAGATAAAGTCCATAATGTTCTCCATTAATCGAGACATTTACATAGCTATAATTAGGCGCTTCAAGACCCATCTTATCCAACACATCATAAGTCAGATATTCTCGCATATACGAAGGATCTGCAAAATTATTGTTGAGATTGATTTTTGTATAGCCCGCTAAGTTCTGTTCGATAAATTTGTTAAACTCCAATTTGAAGCTATAGCGATCCGAATCAGACCCAGCTACAGTCATTAATGATGAATTGCCTTTAACACGTACACCGGTATAACCAATTGTTATGCCGTTATAAGTCACCGTTCCTTCTTTATATTCTTCATCCATTGGATTATCCAACATATTTTGAAAGTCTGCTTCATCGATTTCAATGTTTATGGTGCTAATTTCACCTTTTTTAAAAATAGGATCTTCTGTTTGTGTTTCTTCCGCAAACGTACGGTTAGTTCCTAAGAAAACTAACATAGACACGATTACTAAACTTGTAAAGATACCCCGTTTTCTTTCTTTTAATATCGCCATTCAATCACCTTCTTTTTAAAGAGTGCACTAACTCCTAGTAAAATAAATCTTATTTTTATAAGAGAAGCGCACTCAAATTTATTATTGAACGTAATCACCGTTATAACTAATTAGTACTGCATGCTCAACGCCATTAATGTTAGATATGCTACTTACGAAACTTGGTTCATTCCCTTTTAAACGTACTTCAAATGTAACTTCTGTTTGTTCAGCAGTGACGGATTTTTGTTTTACATCAAAGCGATTCACTTCTGATTTTAATTTTTGATAGATCGCTTCTTCTGTATCGTAACCTTTAAAATTGACTACAAATAAATAAGGTGTTTCGAAGCTTGACTTTTTCATAAAAATAAATAGCACAATTCCAATCACAATAGAACCAAGAATTGCGAGCGAGTAGAAACCAGCTCCTGTAATAATCCCTGTAGCAAGCGCCCAGAATAAAAAGATCAAATCTACTGGATCCTTAATCGGCGTTCTAAAACGAACGATTGACAGCGCCCCAACCATACCAAGCGATAAAATTAAGTTTGATCCAATTGCCATAATGATAAGAGACGTTATCATGGATAACGCAACGAGTGTGATGTTAAAATTCTTTGAATAGAGAACTCCGCTAAAAACACGCTTATAAAGCGTATAAATGAAAAGCCCCAATAAGAAAGATATCGCCATCGTAATCCCCATTTGAATGAGGGAAATATCTGTATTCAAGTTTGAAAGGACATCTTTATTAAGAATATCCATAAAGTTGACGGAATCATTGTTGTTCTGCTGCATTTTATTGATCCTCCCAAGAATTTGCTTTAGTAAATTTTCTGCAAATGGTATACTTTGAAGCTGCTTGTCGCTGTAAACCATTTAGCTGTAAACCATCCCGAATATAGTTCGGGATATACTCATCGTACTTTACCTCTAGGATGTAAACCGGTTCGTCTAGCGCTTTAACAGGAAATAAATCTGGATCAAAGGGGTCAATCTTGTTTAGCCCTGTTCGCAGGTCTTTGTCAAATGTTATTCGAACATTTCCCGTTTTAGCCACATAAGCTTCCCTTACATAATCCACAATCACTTTCGGTCTTAGCAGTCTATTTTTCATTTCATAATAGACTTCCTGCAAAAGGGGGGATTCCTCATTTGCTAGCACTGAATAGTCATTGACTAATAACCTGTCCATTACCTCCCTTGAAATAGCGACCTTTTCTTTTGCAATCATTGTATTGCGTTTAATTTTCTTTTCAAGATGAATAATCGTGTCACTTTTGTTATACAAACGTATTCTATATTTATGTCGATTTTCAACCCCGCCTTGTTTTTCCTGTAATGCTTTGTTCTCAATGTCATCAAAATAAACGCTACGTATATGGTATTCACCGCTGTCATTGGCATTCTGATCTTGTTTCATCAAGATTCTTAATCGCTGACGAATTAGGTAGTACTGATGGTAATTGACATAATATTTTAGTTCATGACGAAATTTTAATTTTTTTTGCAAACAAGCTCCTCCTTTCTTACAACCCTTAATTTACTCCCTCATTGTGTCAAGCAGATGTCAAAATGAAAATTCATTTACAAAATCTTCACCTTCCATCCAAGAATACTTTACAAAGGAACATTGCTTTATTTTTTCATGCTCTAAGCTAAACAGACATCTTCCTGACTTATTGGACAGTTATCATTTCATTGACACGATGTATGGAGGGATGGCATTGCCGAATATCAAAACATTAATGCTTTTAGGATTTATTGCTTCACTGCTTGTCAATATTCTTCTTCTTAACAAATTAGTAACGAAAGAAGATGCATCGTCGCTTTCTTTTGATAGCGACGGAATTAGTTTTGCTTTTAGTGATGTTGTAAATGATCCAAAAACAGTTCTACTTCAAGCAATAAATGAAGCAAATAACACTTTGGACATTGCAATCTATAATTTTGAAGACAGAGAAATTGCCCAAGCCGTACTTAATGCCCGTATTCGCGGAGTCAGTGTTAGGATTATGACCGATGCTAGTAAAGCGAAAAAAAATGACCAAGCCGCAATACTGGACGAATTTACGCGAAATAATATTGTCGTTAAAATAAACACGTCCCGAAAAATGCACTTAAAAATGGCGATCATCGATGAACGTCTAATTGTAACGGGTTCTTATAATTTCACGGAAGCATCTGCCGATGAAAATTTAGAACAGCTCATGACACTATCTAATGAAGAACTTGCACAAGAATGGACAGGTATATTTACAGACCTATGGAACCGAGGTGAATTTAAAAGGTGGAATAATTAAGAAAGTAAACAAACCACCTTTTCTACGATAGACCCTCGAAGAAAAGGCGGTTTGTTTTTTCTATTCATATCGAAGAGCTTGAATCGGATCAAGCTTAGACGCTTTGCTCGCTGGAAATACACCGAATAAAACACCAACTACTAAAGAAAATACAAATGATAATAGCATGACAGGTACGGAATAGGTAATTGCTGTTCCTGTTGCTAAATTAACTATTTGGGCACTGATTAGCCCAATTCCAACTCCTATTATCCCTCCAAATGAACTTAATATCACTGATTCTAGGAGGAATTGAAGAAGAATGTTTCCACGCTTTGCTCCAATTGCTTTTCTAATACCAATTTCCTTAGTCCGTTCTGAAACCGAGACAAGCATAATGTTCATGATCCCAATCCCACCAACGATAAGAGAAATCGCTGCACTTCCTCCTAACATGAAGGTCATCGTTTTATTGACAGATGATGCAGTTTCCATTAAATCTTTTTGACTTGATACACTATAACTATCCGCATTACCTACAATTGAATTCATCGTTCCTTCAATACGACTTGATATGGAATTAATCATATCTTCATTTTCTACCTTGACATATGTTGTCCCAATAGTAGTGGTAGAAGCTAAACGTTGCCCTGTGCTAAGGGGTACAATAACCATATTATCCCCGCTTGTTCCTAATGAACTTCCAACTGATTCAAGAACCCCAACAACTTTATAGGCTGTTCCGTTCACCTTTACATATTCCCCCACCGGATCACCCATGCCAAATAATGTTTGTGCTGTGTCTGAACCAAGGACTGCAATTTTTGAATGATTATCATGGTCCAAGTCTGCAACAAAGCGTCCTGATTGTAGCTGTAAATCACGGACATCTAAGTAGGAAGAAGTTGTTCCCGCCATTGACACTTGCACAGTGTTTCTTCCATTTTTCACGGTTACTCTTCCTGACACTGTTGGAGCAATCTCATCAATACCATTGATACCCCTAATCTGTTCAACGTCCTCTTCTTTAAATGTTACATCTGAACCCGTAACCGTTACAGTTAATACATTTGTTCCCAGACTGCCAATTTGATCTTGTACTTCTTTAGTTGACCCTTGTCCTATGGCAACCATAACGATAACAGAGGATACGCCGATAATAATCCCCAGCATCGTTAGAAATGCTCTGATTTTATTTGCTTTGATGCTTTTTAATGCCATTTTGAGTGTCTGCAAACCATTCACCTCCATTCTCATAGAGTTGTCCATCGTGAATACGAACAATACGGTTTGCTTTTTTTGCTACATCTAAGTCATGTGTAATGAGTATAATAGTATGCCCCTGCTCATTTAATGAGTTCATCATCCCCAAAATTTCTTTACTTGTTTTACTATCTAGTGCACCCGTTGGCTCATCTGCTAGTAAAATAGGAGGATGCCCAGCCAACGCACGTGCAATGGCAACACGTTGCTGTTGACCGCCTGATAATTGGGTTGGTAAATGAGTCGCTCTATCTACTAATCCTACTTTTTTTAACGCCCCTAAAGCAATTTCTCTTCGTTCCGCTGCTTTCATTCCACGATAAATGAGAGGAAGCTCAACATTTTCAACCGCCGTGAGTTTCGTTATCAGATTGAAGTTTTGAAAAATAAAACCTATTTTTTCGTTTCGAATGGTCGCAAGCTGTGAACTCTTCATCTTTCCTACTTCTTCACCGTCTAACAAATATTCACCTGAATCTGGTCGATCTAAACAGCCAATCATATTCATAAATGTTGATTTTCCGGAACCCGATGGACCTATGATAGAAATAAAATCGCCCTTTTGGATATCGAGGGAAATACTTTGAAGAGCCAATATCGTTTCTCCGCCAAGTTCATACACTTTTTTCATGCTATTAATTTGAATAATTGGCTCATGGATAGTCATTAGTTCCCTCCTCGTCCACCTGATGGAGCACCGCCGCCAAATGGGGCTCCTCCTCCATTTCTTCCTCCAAAGTCACCACTTGGGAAACCACCACCGCTGCCGCCTTGGAAACCGCCACCTGGCATCATCATTTCTCCTCGAGAAGAATTACCAGTAGATTGTACTCTCGGTATTTGAATAGAATCTCCTACTGCTAACCCACTTGTAATTTCTACATACGTATCATTTGAAATACCCGTTTCTACAGTTACTTTTTTTGTAGATGGTGTGGAATCATCGGAAGTTGCAGGAACTAGTACATATTTTTCATCTCTGCTTTTATACACGGCTTCTACTGGCACGTATAATACGTCTTCTTTACTCTCTATTGTGATACTTGCTTCTGTTGACATACCAATTTTCAGGTTTTTTGGGTCTGTGATTTGTACAGTAACGTCAAATGTGGAAACTCCATTTGATGACGTTCCCTCTCTTGCAACTTTCGTTACTTTCCCTTCGAATGTTTCCTCTTCAAATGCACTCGCTGTTATTTCTACCGCCTGTCCTTCTTGCACTTTCGTAATATCTAATTCATCCACACTAATGGTTGTTTGCAATGAGCTGTAATTTGTTATATGTGCAACGATCTCTGAAATTTGCATAGATTGACCACTTACAATAGAAAGGCTTGTGATTGTCCCAACAACTGGAGCTTGTAACATACTTCCGTCTGTAAAGGTTACAAGTGTTTCACCTGCTTTTACAACATCTCCTTCCTTTACACTGACAGTATCTGCTGTCAAGCTACTTCCACCACTTAAGCTATCCGAAACATTATTATCTCCTCTTGTTATAGGTGAATTGATTCCATCTTCATCTTTAATACGAAGAAGCATTGTTCCCCGTGAAGCTCCGCTTCCACTTTCCACACTAACCGCCGTGATTTCTCCAGCATATGGAGCCGTAACAACAACACCATTTGTAAACGTTACAAGTGATTCACCCTTATATACGGTATCACCAGATGCTACACTTACGCTATTTACAACAAGAATTGTATTTTCTGCTGTTACATCTTGATCTATACTTGTTGTAACCGAACCCGATCCACTAACTGCCACCTCTAATTTTCCTTTTTGGACCGTTGTTGTTTGTGCCGCAGCGGCAACACCTTGAGCTTGATCTTTTCCACCTAAAAAGAACCAGGCACTTGCTCCTCCTATTACAACAATAATTACTAAACTAATGACCCATTTTTTCAAATTTCTATCCCCCTTTTCATCATTGAGTTTGGTCCGATTGATCCTGCCCCGGCTGGAATTGACCAGGTTGGAACTGTCCATTGCCCGGGAACATTCGTCCGTCTCCTCTTGGTTCCATTTCTGAAAAGTTTGGACTTGTATTTTGTTTATAAGCGATATATCCTACTCCAATAGCTGCGCACGTACTAATTACTAAATTTACAATGAGTAAAATTTTTATTAGATTTTGTTTGGACTGTTCCATTTTTATTCCTCCTCTTTTCTTATAAAACATACTTTACTGCAGTATTGTGTCAAGCCGATGTCAGAACAAAAATTTATTGCCTGCAAAAAAAACAGCTACGACTCTTCGCGGCTGTGTTCAATAATTTATTACCTATTCTCTTGGTAAACAAATACGAAATATGGTTCCTGTGGAACTGCTTTGCTTCAGATACAAATCCCCTTTCATCGCTTGAGCAATCATTTTACTTAAAGATAATCCAAGACCTAACCCCCTATGGAGGTATTTCTTTCCTTCTCCACGAAAAAACCGCTCAAAGATAAATGCTTGTTCATTCAATGGGATTCCTGGTCCATCATCCGCAACATCAATATAAACAACATCCTTATCAAAGCTTACGCTTACCTGGATTTCTCCTTCTTGGATTGCCTGCTTTGCATTATTCAGCAGATTCATCATAATTTGTTCTAATCGAATTGTATCCACTTCTATTTGCAAATCCGTTTTTAAAAGGGAAATGGTTGTCTTGATTCCTTCTTCTTCTTGGGATGCATTCCACTGATAGACGATGTTTTCTACCAAATCATTCATGTTCGCCTTTATCATCGTTAAGTGAACAGCATTAGCAGCAAATGAATTAAAAGCGAGTAAATCCTCAACCATTGTATTCATTTTTGTTGTTTCTTTAAGAGAAATTTTTAAAAACTTTTTTGCTTCTTCTCCAGAAACAACGCCATCATTTATCGCTTGAAGCAAGCCACTTATAGACGTAACCGGTGTTTTCAGTTCATGCGTTACACCAGCTAGCAATTCTGCCCTCAAGGATTCGAGCTGTTCTAATCGATTCACCATTTCCTTAAAAGATGCGACGAGTTCATACACCTCTTCTTCCTTACTGTTTAGTGGAAGATGAATACGATAATCACCCTCTTGAACTTGTTTTGCTGCTTTGGCGACTTCTTTAATCGGTCTTGATAACCGCTTCGTTAAAAAATAGATAGCTCCCCACCCTAGCAATGCAAGACTAATAATCATGATGGTCAGCAACGTGTATTCCTGGTTTACTTTTACCAATCCGATTTCGGACTCCATCATTACAACCCAACCAATTATATTCTCATTCACTGATATAGGTGCTTTAACTAGATAAAAATTAATTGAATTCTCACCGAATTGCAGTTTTTGCACTGTTTCTTTAGATTCTATAATATTCACATCTACTTGTTTGCCTAAAGGTCCCATCGGCCGATTACTGGAAACAACTTGTCCATCCGAATTCGCAATATATATAAATGGTTCACTTTCCAAGCCCATCCAACGGCGATCTGGAAATCCTCCCGGAACACCCCTACCAAGAGGTGGTCTTATTTCATTTGAGCTTACAATTCTGTTCGCCATATCCTCTGTAAGCAACTTCATAATATTGATGCGATTTTCTAAAGTCGTATTGCGAATCCATAACGCAGATAAAAGTGCAATTACGATTAATCCGATACATAACGTCAATAAATAACGACTTGTCCAATAACGACTTAACGGAATTCGCTTTTTATTTTTTATGAACACCCAACTGATACCCCATTCCACGAAGTGTTTTAATTTCACCTTCTTCTTTCGGCCAATCCTGTAGTGCATTTCTTAATCGCTTTATGGCAAGATCAACCGCCCGATCACTTCCCTCATAATCCCACCCCCAAACTTCTTCAATCAATTGATCCCTTGTAAACGTTTGGTTAGGATGGTCAGCCAAAAATAAAAGTACGGTTAAATCACGCGGTGTTAAACGAATTGTCTTTCCTAAAAGCTTAACATGATGGGATTTCAAATCAATCTCAAGTTGTCCGAATCGTTTAACTTGAGAATTCTCAGCTTTGGAACGACGCATTACTGCTTTTACACGAGCCACCACTTCTTCCGCATTAAACGGTTTCGCTATATAATCATCTGCTCCTTCATTCAATCCATTTAAACGATAATTAATATCTCCTAAAGCTGTAAGCATAATAACAGCACACGTATTAATTTGGCGTATCTCTTTGAGCAGTTTCCATCCATCTTTCCCAGGAAGCATTACATCTAACAGTACAAGATCCGGCTGGCTTGAATAAAATGTCTCCATCGCTTCCGTACCGTTAAATACCTGTTCAATATGAAATCCAGCTTTTTGTAAATAAACTCGTAACACCTCGCTAATTGCAAATTCGTCTTCTATAATTAAAATTCTTTTCATGATAATCATCCCTCGTATATTAGTAATAAGAGTTCCTTTCGATAAAATTTCGAGTAGATACTTGTACTTACCATGACTATATGCGTGTCCGCACCTACTTCGAGCCAAATCAATAAGAGAAACCATTCTTTGATCAACTTCGCAGACGTCTCGATCTTCTAATGTAATTCCTCTTCATGGGTTTCTGTTTATACACAAACCACGATTTTTTCCGAATACATATCCAACTACCCAACTTTCAATTAATACATCCATCATAAACACTCCTCATATCAAATTACAAATAGTGCGTGGATTTGATTAGAAATGGGTGCCAGTTAAATAAAGTGCCAGTCACTCAAACAAATTAGAACGAACGTTTTATCTAATAAACTCGTAATGAACATTACGGCAAAGGAAAATTTTATTCAAAAGAGGAGTAACAAGTAAATAGGCAAAATAAAATGGAAAAGCGCATATGCTTTTCCGTTTTTCGTTGAAATGCATACCACTTGATTGGTATGCTCTTTATGATTCAATCCAAACATTTCTACGCAGCTCAATTATCTTCTTTTACTTTTAGAATTTGAAATAGCTGGGTTTACGAATATATTTAACAACGTCATTAAAAATGCAACGACGAGCGCTGTTCCAAAACCTTCAATGATAAATCCATCACCAATTATTTTATTCGTCAATAAAAGCATTAGCGCATTAATAACGAATAAAAACAATCCGAGTGTAATAATGGTTGCCGGTAACGTTAAGATAATTAAAATAGGCCGCACAATGACGTTAATAATCGCCAATACAACACTTGCTAAAATAGCTGTCCAAATACTTGAAACGATAAAGCTTGGAATCAACCACGACAGTACTAAAAAGAAGACCGCATTCAAAAGAATCTTTCCAAACCAGTTCATTGCAGCTTCCCCCTCTCTCTGTTTTCTTTTATATTACAATATATACTCTAGTATACCTTTGCGAGACTAAATAAAAAAAGTGCCAGTCACTCAAACAATAATTTTTGAATCTCTGTTTCATCGATTCATTTACCTCGTATTCTTGATAATGGCACTACTTTTTAATAGACCAATCGGCGTTGGAACTTTATTAACCGTTTGTTTAGGGGGCTAATACTTAATTACTTTATGCCATTTACTAAAAAAGTATTAGACCGCATATTAATACACTCTAGTACATCACCAAATTATGATGAAAATAATGTAGATTATCATATTAAGTCGAACGATAGGTAATTATGCACTTCCTCTCTCTAATCAAATCGAATTAAAAAACATCACACTCTTATGTAATTCAATTACAAGAACTAACGTTTCATCGCAAAAAGAAAAGAGATGTGGTCATGAAACATTTCACCTTATTATGTTGATGAAAAGGGTCAAGCAACGTTAAACTTAGGTAAAAGTTGTTGAATTTCTTATTTGTCAAGAACTCCAGATTATATTTAGGTTTGACTTTTTCAAGGAAATAGCCAAAAAAAAAAAGAGAAGGAAACACCCTAATTTAAGGCGTTATCCTTCTTCTAATCGCTCTGGTTTTAATTCCCCTACAATCAAACTGCTTTGTAACGTTACATCCATG
Source organism: Sporosarcina sp. YIM B06819 (assembly GCF_033485175.1). Lineage (NCBI taxonomy): Bacteria > Bacillati > Bacillota > Bacilli > Caryophanales > Caryophanaceae > Sporosarcina > Sporosarcina sp. YIM B06819. The sequence goes on from NZ_JAWLIQ010000027.1 coordinate 43,145, forward strand.
TAGGGGGTAAACATTGGTGGATGAAGCTTTCCTTTTACTAACGTCATGTATTGTACAACCCATATTACCCCTTATTCTGGAAGTACTTCATAGGCCAACTTCATAATAACTTCCTTGTACCTCGGGTATTTGGACAATAGTTCAGCTTGTGTGAACATCTCAAAGTCTTGAAATTCAAAGCCCGGTGAAACCATACAACCTACTAAAGAAAATGTATCTTTATCCATAACGGACGAACCAAAGATCGAGTTTTTTGGAACTAACGCTTGAGGAACTTCTCCATTATCTAGATTTAACCCAAGCTTAATCTCTTCATATTCCCCATTTTCGTGAATGATATGAATGGTTAAAGGACTTCCTGCGTGGTAGTACCATAATTCATCCGATTTTAATCGATGAAAATGTGACACGTCTTTAGAAGTTAATAGAAAGTAAATGCTTGTATAAAGCTTGCGCTTCCCGTCAAAATTCACGGATAGTTCCTGATCTGTTACCTGTTCCCTAGATGCAAATGTTCTTTTATAATAACCGCCCTCTGGATGCGGCTCTAGTCCAAGTTTTGATACGTAATAGTGTGCATCGCGTTGATTCATCGATAATTCCTCCATTCCGCATTGTGATCATTACCAAACGAAAAGCCCGACTACCATTGCCGTTAAGCTAGAAACAAGAATACCGCTTGCTAATAGTAACCATGTATATCTTGCAACGTATTGGGATCTTTCTTTTTTAAATAAAGCTTGCATGCTTCCAAGAATGATACCGATTGTCGCAAAGTTACAAAACGAGACAAGAAAACTTGTCGCAACGGCTTCTGTATGCGGATTTAAAGAAGAAGTCATTTCCTTTAAATGAGTCATCGCCATGAATTCATTTAAAACAATTTTGACGCCCATTAATTGGCCAACCGCGAGGATTTGATCCCATTCGACGCCCATTAAAAAGCTTAATGGTGCAAATAGTACACCAAAAATATTCTCAAGTGAAAGCTCGGAATGAATCAAAGCCAAGAATGTATTCGTAGCGGTAATGAGTGAAACAAAACCAATCAGCATGACCGCAATGATGATGGCTAACTTACCGCCCATCAGCATACCTGTCGTAATCATATCAAAGAAATTTCCTTTTTCCGATTTGGGCGGTGAGTAAACAATATCCTCTTCTTCCGTAACAAGATAAGGATTAATAATTGAAGTGATAATTAATGCCCCAATCGCATTTAGCGGAATCGCCGTTAATACATATGTCGGCTCTAATAGCGTCAAATAGCCGCCGATCATTCCCGCACTTACACAGGACATACTAATCATCGCAACAGTTAAAAACCGTTTATCATTCATTCGATTTAATTGTTCACGCGTAACCGCCAACGCTTCATTATTCCCTAAAAACATAACTTGAATGGCATAGAAGCTTTCAAAACGCGGTGTTCTTGTAATTTTGGAAAGCACCCAGCCAACCCCATTAATAATTGCCGGTAGAATCCCAAAGTACGTTAAAATATCAAAAAAGACGACGACAAAAATAATCGGCAACAACACATTCATGAAAAAAGTAAAACTCGAGCCATCAAGCGGCGCTAAATCCCCAAATACAAAATTGATGCCAGACATCGAACTGTTGATGAGCCATAAAAAGAAATCAGCAATTAAAGTAATCACTTTTCCACCGATATCCGTCGATAACATGAACCATGTCATAGCCAGCTGTAAGATTAACATCGTAATAATCGGCTTGATCGCTATTTGTCTTTTACGGAATGACAAAACATAAGCAAGACCTAAAATTACGATGATTCCAACCACATTAATAATAAAATACATAATTGTTTTTGCTCCTTCTCAAGTTTAATGCTATTAAAGAAATCACTTTCCACCTCAGTATTCACAAAACCCCTTCATATTTTCCGGAAAATAAAAAAAAACCCAGGAAATATTAGACACTTAAATGAGTGAACAATACTTCCTGGGTTCTTAATATAAAAAAACACAAAAATATCGCCACTCATAGTCGAAGCCTTTACGGGGTTCGGTAGAAACTTGCAGGCCATATTCCTGCTATTATATGAGTGAAAAATAATGAAGTTTTTAATTGCAAAATTAATTGTAACACCGAGTACCCATCATTTAAAGTTATATTTATATAATTATTAATTATGAATACTATAAATTTATTGCATCTAAGTGCAACCCATCCAAAGTCGGTGAAGTACGAAAAGGTTTTAACAATCCTGAAGACAATAAAAAAACTTTCTGCTTTATCATAAAGCAAAAACACGCCAAATTAGTATTCGGTACCAGTCACTCAAACACGTTAATTCAAAAAAACAAGTTTTTTTGAACTCTAGGGATAATAAGTTGCGCACTAGCCTCCACCCTAACTATGAATTTGGAAACCACCTCCGTATATGCGATAATTCAACTACAAGAACTACTGTTTCATCGCATAAAGAAAAGAGGTGCTATCATGAAACCCGTCATCCTAGCTGAAAAACCATCCCAAGCAAAGGCTTACGCGGATGCTTTTTCCGTTAAACGACATGAAGGCTATTTAGAAATCTTGCCTTCACCGATTTTTCCAGAGGGTGCCTATATTACATGGGGGATCGGCCATCTAGTTGAATTGAAAGAGCCCAAAGCGTACGACCCGAAATGGACAAAGTGGTCACTGGGCAGCTTGCCGATTTTGCCAGAACGCTATGAGTTCCAGGTGGCGAAGGGGAAATACAAGCAGTTTACGATTGTGAAGAAGCTCATTAAAGGGACGGATACGGTCATTAATGGCTGTGACGTGGACCGTGAAGGATCGAATATTTTCTATAGCATTTACTATCAAACTGGGGCTCGGAATCAGACGATTAAACGATTATGGATCAATTCCCTTGAGGTGGATGAAGTACGGAAAGGTTTTTCCAACTTACAGGATAACCGCAAAGACCTTCTCATGTATGAAGAAGCCAAAGCTCGCCAGATTAGTGATTGGCTTGTAGGAATGAATGGCTCACGCCTGTATTCGTTACTTCTAAAAGAACGTGGTGTTCAGGATGTCTTTTCGATTGGACGCGTGCAATCGCCAACGGTTTACTTAATTTATCAGCGACAAAGAGAAATTGAGACGTTTGTTTCGGAGCCATTTTTTGAAATTGAAGCAACGTTTACAGCTGCTAATGGAGCGTATAAAGGAAAAGCGAAGGCCAAGGAGCCGAAACGAGAAATCATTCGGGAGCTACTAGCCAAGCACAATATTCATCCAAAATCACCCGGAACCATTACATCTGTGGAGAAAATCGATAAACGGACGCCACCTCCACAGCTGCACTCTCTGTCAACGTTACAAGCAACAGCGAATCGGTTGTGGAAAACGAGTCCTGCAGATGTGTTGAAGATCATGCAAGGACTCTATGAAAAAAAGATTGTCACGTATCCACGGACAGATTCTCGCTATATTACGCCAAATGAATTCACCTATCTTGCCAACCAAGTGAGCGATTACCAACAGCTTATTGGACATCCCTTCCCCGTCGAGTCGCTTGCGCCGAAAAAGCGCTATGTTGACAGCTCGAAGGTTCAAGAGCATTATGCCATCATACCGACGAAAAAAATCCCGTCACAGGCGGTGCTTGGCAGGTTATCGACTATCGAGCGCAACTTATACGAGGAAGTGGTCCGCACAACACTCGCCATGTTCCATACCGACTACCTGTACACCGAAACGAAGGTGACAACTGACGTGAACGGACTTCCCTTCTTCACAGTCGGCAAGACCGAGCGTGACAAAGGTTGGAAAGCATTATTCGTTCGTTCATCTGCCAAAGATAACGACAAGGACGAGCCTACATTACCACCACTCACGCTCCATGAACCCGTCGACAGTGACATCGGCATTAAGGAAGGCAAAACGATGCCGCCTAAACCGTATACAGAAGGTCAGCTCATCGCCATGATGAAAACCTGTGGCAAGCTCGTTGAGGATAAAAATGAGACGGAAATTCTGAAAGAAGTAGAGGGGCTTGGAACAGAAGCGACTCGAAGTGGCATCATCGAAACAATCAAACGGCATGGTTATATCAGTGTGACGAAAAACATCGTGTCGATTACGGATAAAGGTCGCATCCTATGCCAAGCCATTGAAGGAAACCTGCTGGCAAGCCCGTCGATGACTGCCAAATGGGAGACCTATTTACGCAAAATCGGCAATGGCGAAGGAACGCAAGAACTCTTTCTAGGTAGCATCGCGAAATTCATTCATAGTTTATTGGAGGAAGTACCGGGTCAATTAAATGCCAAGCCAATTGATGCAAAATTAGCCGCCAATGTAGTCAGCAAGACGACCCAACGCACCTCCTATAAACAAGTGGAAGTTGCTCCATGCCCCGCTTGTAAAGAAGGCATGATTATTGCACGCAAAGAGTTTTACGGTTGTAGCGCTTATAAAAGTGGCTGCAAGCAAACATTCCCTGGAGTGTTTTTGAAGAAGAAGCTGACACCAAGTCAGATTAAGCTCCTGTGCACGAAGGGAAAAACGAATGTAATTAAGGGCTTTACTGCCAATACGGGAAATAAGTTTGATGCGCAGCTGACACTTGTCGACGGGAAGATCAATTTGGAGTTTGTTTAATAGGCGGGAGCACAGTTGCTTTTTTTATGAATAATGCTTGGTATAATGAACAACTTTTTCAAAGCGTAGTGGTAACAGGCACTCGGAAACTAATAAAGATCGATTGATTACAAACAATTAATCAATTACAGAGGTTTGAACAATCAACCTAATAGTGCGAATAGCACACAAACAACAAACGCTGAATTTCCATATTCAGCGTTTGTTCATTCTCTTTATTCTCGAAGCGAACTTCTTCAGCTGATTTAAGCATTTTCAATTTAGCTTTCTTTGTACAAAAAGCTAGTTCTTTTTCAACAGTTATTCGGCGCACCAATCATGACTAAACCGGATTGTTCACCTTCAGTTTCAAAATCCAATGTTACATTGCTCAAAAGGTCTAAAGCTATCGTGGAAACGGCAACTTGGATGTCATTGATCACAGAAACAGTATCCGACTCTTCAGGTGGATCAAGGGATAAACCGATTTGCGGTCCACAACAACCCTCAATGGCATAAATCCGAAGTCCATTAGATTGCTGTTCTTTCAATAGTGATTGAATATATTCTTTGGCTTCATTTGTAATGTTCATTATCTTCTCTCCTTATTTTCCCATCCAATGACTATGCATCGGGGAATATTCTTTTTAATGAGTCTCTCATTGCTGATTTTACATTGATCTTAGGGCGAATTGTTTTCGCCATTTCCTCTGCTTCAGCAATTGTGTTTGCTTTACCAAGGGCCAAAAGTGTTCCGATAGCCACAGTACCTGTTCGATTACTTCCCCCACCGCAATGAACGAAGACTTTCTGTCCGTCATTGTAAGAATTGACGACCAAATTGATGGCTTTATTCACAGATTCATCTTGCTGATCGGCATCATCAACAATCGGACAATGAATCCGATTGCTGTCAGATGAAATATTCGTGGATTCTGCACGTAAATCTACGATTACATCTACTCTTTCATCCTTCATAACATCCACTGCATCATCTGCACCACCAATAAAAATACCGTCCTCAATTAATTCCTGATAATTTTTTGTCGTCATCATTCTTTCCCCCCGATCAATGTTGGATTCCATTCATTACTTACAGATTCTAAGTATCTTTCTACATCTAAGGCTGCCATACATCCTGTCCCCGCAGCTGTAATTGCTTGGCGATATTTATCATCTTGGACATCGCCACATGCGTAGACACCTGATATATTAGTTTCTATTGTTCCAGGCTTTACTTGAATATAACCAACCTCGTCTGTTTCGATTTGTCCTTTTAGGAAAGCCGTATTTGGTGTATGTCCAATTGCGACAAAAATCCCATCTGCCTCAACTATCTCTTCTTCACCAGTATCATTATTTTTCACTTTCAGTCCCGTTACTTTTATACCATCCCCAATTACTTCCAGAGGAGTTTTATTTAACCCCCAAGCTATTTTGGGATTTTGTTTAGCTCGATTTTGCATAATCTTTGAAGCGCGTAATTCGTCACGGCGATGAATAATAGTAACTTCAGAAGCGAATTTAGTGAGAAAATTCGCTTCTTCCATTGCCGAGTCTCCTCCTCCAACAATGATAACTTTTTTGCCCCTGTAGAAAAAGCCATCGCAAGTTGCACAAGTGCTTAGACCTGAACCAATGTGTTCTTGTTCGCCTGGAATTTGAAGGAGTTTTGCTGATGCACCCGTTGAAAGAATAAGTGATTCGGTTACAACTTCCCCTAAACCATTAATATGAAGCTTGAAAGGTTTTTGGGATACATCCACATCCGTTACCCATCCTCTTTTAAATTCAGCACCAAAGCGTTCTGCTTGTTTTCTCATGTTATCCATAAGGTCCGGTCCCATAATCCCATCTATAAAACCCGGAAAGTTTTCAACTTCTGTTGTTAGTGTTAATTGTCCTCCTGGTTGTTCACCTTCGATAACTATAGGATTCATATTGGCTCTTGCTAAATAAATTGCTGCTGTTAAGCCAGCAGGCCCAGTACCTAGGATTA
>NZ_JAWLIQ010000028.1:0-49392 GCF_033485175.1 Sporosarcina sp. YIM B06819
CCAACTAGAACCTGCTAATGTGTAGGATTCGTTGCATCCGAATTTACGCCTGTGGAGTGTCATACCAAATGCGAGTAGCTTCGGCAAAAGCAGGCACTATGAAGCGGGAAGCAAACAAGGCTTATAAGATTTTTATAGGTTTTTGGCAACGGGGTGGCCGTGGATGAAGAGCTGAAGGATGTTATCAAAAGATTGTCTGATTTGGAGCAGGAAGTGGCGTCGTTAAAACGCCAACTGGCTGACAAAGAAGTCGTTCCCGAACGAGCACCGACGATGCGTCCAGAGAAGGTGGCTGCTCTGAAGCAGGACATTCCTGTGCGAGTGCCAACTGTACGCAAGGAATTTAATCTTGAGAAAGTCTTGGGCACGTGGCTGCCGCGAGTGTTCATGTTCATCTTATTGTTGGGCGTGCTGTGGGGATTGAAGGTGGGCATGGATTATGGTGTGATTACCAATCCTGTGCGTGTGGCGCTTGGCTACGCAGGGACGATTTTGTTGTACTACTTAGGCATGCGTTATGTTCATAGCGGGAAAAAAGGGTTTGGTTTGACGTTATTGGGTGGTTTTATAGGCCTTGGGATATTAACGACCTTTGCGGCGCATCATTTGTATGGTTATTTAAGTTTCACGTTCGCCTTTTTGCTAGGTGTCTCGTATATTATTGCAGGCTTGTTGTTATCGAGGAAAATGAAGTCGGAAACGTTAACGCTATTTTCAGGGATCGCGGGGTTTTTACTTCCTTTTTTATTGGAAGGGGAAGGGGCTACTGCGATTCAGTTTTGTGCGTATATTTTGCTGTTATTTCTATCGTTATTTTACGTATCGCTTAGTCAACGGCATAAGTTTTCTTTTTATGTAACGTTTGTGTTGTTCCATTTGACGTTGTTCTTTTACGCAATGCTGGATGGTGGCTACGAGGCGGAGGGGATATTGGTTGCGACGGTGCTGATTCAGCATGCTTTGATCTTGTTCTTTTATGTAAAAGGGAACATCTCAAGGACTGTTTTTTCGGAAGGATTACTGTACTCGAATTTTGTGTTTACGATTGCTTGGGTTAAACTGCTCGATCATACACCGGAAGTGACGATGTATGGCTTGTTGGCGTTTGTCTACTGTGCCCTTGCGATGTATATGTTTTGGAAGAAGGATCATGCACTGCGCGGGGTTTTATCTGCCGTGGCAGTATTTGCAATTTGTGTTTTCATCCTATCCTTTGATTTGGAGGATAGCCGGGTTGTGCTGATGTTGTTGCTGGTGAATGGTACGCTTGGGATTTGGGTCGGTATACGTTATCAGACGATGCGAACGATTGTGACGGGCTCCATTGTCTATCTGTTTGCGCTACCAGCAGTGCTGATGACGACGCCAATTGAGGTGTTTTGGTCGTTGGAGCATGCTATTTGGTTGGTGTTTTTGGCTTCGGTCGGCTGGCTATTTTACACATTGTACCGCTGGACGCCTATGTGGTTAGCGGGGAAAATGGTGCGGATCGATCAGAGTTTGATTGTCGGGCAAGTGTTTGTGTTACTGTATCTCAATCAATTGACGATGCTTTGGCTGTCGGATACCAATTTGCCATATGTAACAGCTATGCATGTTCAGGCGATTGTTGTGTTAGTGGCACTTTGTGCGATGTACACGTTGCATAAGTGGTCTAAGGGACTTTATGTAGCACATAGTACAGTGATTTTGTTTTTACTGTTCAGTTTTTGGATGATGGTGTCGGGCTTGGGTGCGAATAATGCGCATGGTGGGTTTTTGTTTAGCTTTATAGTGCAAGTACTCTATGCCGTTGCATTCACCGTTATGATAGGTGCGATGATGAAAGATCGCTTTTATCTAGCGCTTAAAAAACTAAAATGGCAGGTCCCACAATTAGCGATCGTGCTTCAGGTTTTTTCCTTCATCTATTTGAATAAATGGTATTTCTCTTTCAACGCAGCGTATGACTGGGATTTGGAATATGTGTTGCTAGTGCATACGTTTTCCCTGTTCACCTTCGCCTTTGTATCCATTAGTGTTGGTGGCAAGATGCAGTGGAAGTGGGTTAAATTCATAGGTGCAGGGTTGATTGTCGTTTGTGTATTGAAGCTATTCATCATCGACTTGGCTAGCATTTCGATTTTTGTACGGGCAATCTTGTTTATTATTGTAGGAGTTGTGGGATTAGTCTATTCGAGGACGTTGTTGAAGGAAGAGAAGTAATCTGAATAAACTTCAACAAACGAGCCATATTGTTTGGGAATCAAAGAAATCGGAGGTATGAAATTTGAAAATCCATAGAATAGATCATGTGGGGATTATCGTAAATGATCTTCCCGCTGCTAAAGCCTTTTTTCTCGACCTTGGACTTGATGTGCTAGGGGAAGCAGAAGTGAAAGGAGAATGGGTAGAACGGATAATCGGGCTTACTGACGTTAGACAGACGGTTGTCATGTTAGGGATGCCGGATGGTCAAGCAACTTTGGAGCTGGTCAAATTCCATACGCCGCAAGATGAAAAAGCTGTTCAGCAATCTTTTGCAAATACGTTGGGAATCCAACATATTGCATTTGCCGTTGAAGATATTGAAGCCATTGTTGCCAAATTGAAAAATAAAGGCGCGGAACTTTTTGGTGAGATACAAAACTATGAAAATGCTTATAAATTATGCTATGTTCGTGGGCCAGAAGGGATTATTTTAGAGTTGGCGGAGAAAATTAACTAACTAGTGAATGGGACGTTGTTGAAGAGAGAGAAGTAGTGGGGGAGATTCCACTGCTTTTTTTATTGGAATGAAGGAGTGATAAAACTTACATAGTGTGGGGGATATTTGATATGTAGAATTAGTTACTTGATTACGGCTAATGAAATGAACCAACACTAACATACTTTTTACCATTGAATAGAAAGAAATGTACCACCAAACGACAAGTGATCAGCATCGCAAAGCTTTTGGATGATTAAAGGTAAAGTGCCATTAATAACGGAAACAGGATTACCGAAAAGAGCGCTAAGGGGCTGTCCTAAAAGGAGATTTTCAGCCAAAATTGAATAAAAAGTGAAAGGCAGAAATGTTGATTTAACAACGTTTCTGCCTTTTCGATGTTATGTGATTTTACTCTAATAGTGACTTATGAGACAGCCCCTTAGCGCTAGGTTTCTCGGTAAGCCTATAGCTTTCACTTCGTCCAAAGAGAACCAATAATGATCAGTAGAACAATGCAGCTCATTATTTTTATTCAAACTATCTTTATTTAATTAATAATCCTCCCGAAATGCCGGGCTTGGTCATTTCATAAGGATCTAAAATGAGGTTTAGTTCATCTTCAGATAAAATCCCGTATTGTTTACAAAGTTCACGGACAGGTTTATTATCTAGAATCGCTTCACGTGCTATTTTTGCAGCCGTTTCATACCCGATATGTGGATTAATGGCTGTAATAACGCCCACACTCTTTTCAACAAAGTCTTTCATTTGTGTTTCGTTTGCCTTGATTCCTGAAACACAATAATCCGTAAATACCTGGAATCCATTATTCATAATGTTAATGGACTGCAGTAAGTTGAAAACGAGTACAGGTTCCATGACATTCAGTTCGAGTTGGCCAGCTTCGGATGCAAGGCATATGGTGTTATCATTTCCGATTACCTGAAAGGCAATTTGGTTAATGACTTCAGCCATTACTGGGTTTACTTTCCCAGGCATCATAGAAGATCCTGGTTGTCTGGATGGTAAATTCAATTCATTTAACCCTGTACGTGGACCGGATGCCATTAATCTTATATCATTCGCTATTTTAGACATGTTCATCATACATACTTTTAGCGAAGCGGAAACTTCGGTGTATACATCCGTATTTTGAGTCGCATCTACTAAATGCTCAGCCGCGATTAAAGGAAAGCCACTAATCTCCTCTAAGTGTTTAACTACGGATAGGATATATTTCGGCTCTGCATTGAGTCCTGTCCCAACTGCAGTAGCTCCCATATTTACTTCGTACAGATGTTGACGTGATTGGGAAATGCGTTTTATATCTCGTAGGATAACTCGGCTATAGGCTTCGAACTCTTGTCCTAACCGGATTGGAACCGCGTCTTGTAGATGGGTACGGCCCATTTTGATAACATGATCAAATTCAATTGATTTTAATTTAAATGCCATATACATGCTTTCCATGGTTGACAGTAACTTTTTTGTTAGGGCTAAAGTAGCGATGTGAATAGCTGTAGGGAATGCATCGTTTGTTGACTGAGCCATATTGACGTGCGTGTTTGGGCTTAAAAAATCATAATCGCCTTTTTGTCTGCCAAGTATCTCTAAGGCCCGGTTTGCAATAACTTCATTTGCATTCATATTGATAGAAGTCCCGGCGCCTCCCTGTATAGGATCGACGATAAACTCATTGTGCCAGTTTCCTTCGATTATTTCATCAGCAGCCTGCACGATCGCTTCCTCCAAATGGGGAGGTAGGCGGTTCACTTCCCGATTGGCGATTGCAGCTGCTTTCTTGACGATAGCCATGGCTTTTATCAGCTCTTTATCGATACGATAGCCAGTAATCGGAAAGTTCTCAACTGCCCTTAGCGTTTGAATCCCGTAGTAACAATGACTCAACACGTCCTTCTCACCTAAGAAATCTTTTTCCACTCGTACATTTGTAGCTGTCAATTTTATCAGTCCTCACCTATTTTATAAAAAACGTATTCTCAATAAATGTAACTAGCCCGATTGAATGCTGTTAGTGTGCGAAGAAATTAGTGAATATAACGATACAAGGTACCCCTACCAAATCTATTAACATCGATCCAGCTACCGGAATGATGAAAAATGCTTTTCTGGAAACAAGCCCGTATTTACTCGCAACTGCGTCCATAACAGCAAGTCCATTTGCGGTTGCTCCTAAACCATGACCGATAAATCCACTAGCAAGTAGTGCGGCATCGTAGTTTTTGCCTGTAAATTTAAAGACCACAAATACTGCGATTAGAATTATGGCAATGGTCTGAGCTACCAGAATGATAATTAGAGGAACGGCTAAGTCATACAGTTCCCATATTTTTAATTTCATCATAGCCATCGTCAAGAATAATTCAAGGGCAACGATTGAAATGACATCAATTGTTTTTTGGCTAATTGTAAAGTATTGTTTCTTTTCGTTAATTGAACGGAAAACCAATCCTACAAATAAGCTAAAGACATGACCTGGGACAGTAAATCCTGTTGCCTCCGTTATCCATTTAGCTGTATTGGTTCCGATTGCTAAAATGATTAGGATTGCTGCAACGATTGTAATAATGCTTTTGGCAGTTATTTCGTCCTTAGAGTGGTTTTCTTCGGCTTCAACCAACTTACTCCATCCTGCGTCAGTTTCTATCTTTAAGTTATTTCTCTTAATTAACCAGTTACCAACCGGTCCTCCAATCAAACTTCCCGCAACTAAACCATATGTTGCGGCAGCCATACCGACAGTGAGAGCGCTTTCAGCTCCAGCCTCTTGAATGAACGGAGCCATTGCGGCAGCCATTCCATGACCCCCTTCCAAAGCAACGGCACCAGCAACAATGCCTAACAAAGGATCGATGCCAAGGAAAGTGGCGAGTGCTACACCGAAACCGTTTTGGAAGATAGCTAATCCCCAACAAATGAGTAGATAAATAAAAAGTATTTTCCCGCCTTTTTTAATTAAATCAAAGCTTCCTCCGAGACCGATTGTGACAAAAAATACGAACATGAGTAAATCCCCAATTGTATTATCTAGTGAAATAGAAGGTAAATTTACTTCGAATAATACCCATGTCAGCAATGCGAACCCAAAGCCGCCGATTACTGGGGCTGGAATACAGTACTTTTCAAAAAAACTGATTTTCTTTCTCCCCAACATTCCTAGAACCAATAATAATGCACCGAGTGCTGTCGAAGTGATTAAATTTAGTTCAAGGCCCCCATCTTGAAATACCATTGAAATCCTCCCCCTCTGGAATAAAGTAATATTCCTTTTCAAGTGTCGTTAGTAAGATATTTCTGACTAACTAAAAATTTGTTATAAAAACTATAACATGTGGAGGAGGTTGCGAATTATCAGACTGTTTTATTAACTGATAGATAAAATTTATGAATGACTTAATTTAAATTAAAAAAGCGGATTACCTTGAAATTGATGAAAAACGAAAGATGAACAAAAATTGATAATATCTGTAAAGGTCTTGTCTTTTGAATAGGCTATTGCGATTTCTGTATTGATATTTAAAGGTTTTGTTAATGGAATGTTGACCAACTGATTACTTTCAACTTCCTCAAAAACTGCATGTTGCGGTAAAAAGCAAATACCCATGCCTTTTTTTACTAACCTTTTAGCGGATTCCATATTGTCGACTTCTATTATTGTATTTAGTTGGAGGTTCATGGACTCCATTAATCGATTTATATAAAGCCATTCAGTTGAATTATGATCGTAAAATATTATATCCTCGCTTGTTAGTTCTTCCAAAGAAACGGTTGTTTCCTTGTTAGCCAGGTTGTGGTTTGTAGCCGCGAAAAGCCCAACGGGATTGCTGAGTATTGTTTTTGTGTGAATTTTTGGATGCGTCATCGTCCGGATAAGCCCAAAATCAATTTCATTGTTTACTAATTTATTCATAATTTCTTCGGAATGATGAGAAATAATTTTCACCCTTAATAGTGGGAACTTTTTTTTGAGTTCGGGCAAAATTTCGGGTATGAGATAACTTGAAACTGAATTGGCACATCCAATCCGTATTTGATCGGGAATATACATATCTTGTTTGATTTTATATGTCGCTTCTTGATAATAACTAAGCATTTTTTCTGCATAAGGGAAAAGTTTTTTTCCGCTATCCGTTAATATGGATTTCCTTCCTTCTCGGACAAAGAGTTTAGTATTCATTTCATTTTCCAGTGAGCGAATGCGTGCTGAAATAGTAGGTTGGGATAAAAAGAGTGCCTCCGCAGCTTTATTGAAGTTATCAAAATGAACAATGTAGACGAATGCTTCTAAGTTCCGGATATTCATGTTTTCATCTCCTATTCATATCTTTTATTTATTCTACCTTAAAACAAAACTGTTTGAGGTAGCGGATGAATGAATACATAAATATAATTTATCGGTTGATAAAATAGTCTGATAACTAATGTGAGCTTTAGCATGCTATATTTGTTTTAGCGCTAATATACACTTTAACTCGCAAAGTATTAATAATACCTTACTGGTCAGAAGGCTGAAGTAGAAATAGGAAAGATAGAAGTCAAAATTTAAAATTCATTTATATGGGGGATTTACTATGGAAAGAGTTAATATGCCGATTACAGGAATCTGTTCTTTTGCTAAGTATCCAATCTGTGATAACTTAGAAAATCTTGATGCTGACATTGCAGTTTTGGGTGTTCCGTACGATACGGGTGTAGGATTTATGACGGGATGCCGTTTCGGTCCAAGAAGAATTCGTGAAGTATCCACACATTATTCACGCGGAGAAGCAGGTTTTTACGATCCGGAAAGAGATGAAGTGTTCTTGGGAGCACCCGTAAAAATAGTTGATGTTGGCGATGCAGACGTTGTGCACGGAGATATTCCGGGATCGTTCGACGCTATTGAGTATGCGGTTAGTAAAATCCGTGAGAAGGGTGCAATTCCAGCAATTATGGGTGGTGATCACTCAATTTCAATTCCGATTGCAAGAGGATTAAAAAACGAAGGAAAAGTAACGGTCATCCAATTAGACGCACATTTGGATTGGTCCGATGCTCCAGGTGGACAAACATTAGGTAACGGTAGTCCAATGAGAAGAATGTCGGAAATGGAACATATTGGTGAAATGGTGCAAATTGGGCTCCGTGGACTGGGGAGTAGCCGGAAAGAAGATTATGACGCGGCGAAAGCATATAACAGCCAATTGATCTCTGCGAAAGAAGCCATTAAGATTGGCGTTGAAGGGGTGTTAGACCGAATTCCGGTAGCGGATAAGTATTATGTGACAATCGATATTGACTGTTTCGACATCTCGCTGGCTACTGGTACTGGATCTCCGTCTCCAGGTGGGTTCTCATACGACTTCTTAAACGATATTTTAATTGGTATTGCAGAAAAAGGGAACGTTATCTGCTTCGATCTTGTGGAAGTAGCGCCTCAATATGATCCAACAGGTGCAACTACTCGTGTAGCAGCAATGACGATGTTGAACTTCATGGGACATATTTTGAAAAAACAAGAAAAGAATCAATAATAGCGAATAGAGCTATTATAGAACAGATGCTATTCTAAAGATTTATTGTAAGCGGGAAGTGACTGTGTCTGTTTCTATTCAGAAAGCAAACGGCAATTGTATCGATATGGGGAAAAGGATTAGACATGAGCTTGAATGTCTAATCCTTTTTTGTATTTAATTGTTCATCATTCACTGCATTTTTTTGGAAGCAATACATCAAGGATTGCGACGAGTGAAGTTTCCATAATATCCGTTCCGATGTATCTTTATTTTTTTAAAAAAAGGGGAAATACACAAATATCTTGCGCCTTTTTTATAATTATACATTTCGATTGTCATCTTTAGGTTGTGTTAATCGATCTTATTGGAATCAAAGAATGATATAACTTACCTCATGCTGGGTATATTCTGCATGTGGTGGTAATAATTGGTATAATTTGGGTAATAAGAGTTTACCATGACGAAAAATTTACAAGTCAAGGCTGCGCGGGCGGCGAAGGATCTATCACAAAATGATGGAAATGTTGGTGTTGATCTATATTCCGATGATTGTTCGAAGAGTTGCAGATGCTCGAATGATGCGGGTAGAAGGATTACAAACCTTAGCTAATTTCGCAATTCCGGTTAAAACGTGCGATAATAAGAAAAAAGATGAAGTAGGCTGATGAAATGACAAAAACAATCGATTTACAAGTGAACGCAAAAAATATAGCTGATTTAAAAAAGGGCTATCCGTTAATTTTGAAGGAAGCGATTATTAATGCACATGCTTTGACGGAGGAAGGCACGATTATTCGCTTGGTGGACAGGGACCGTCGCTTCGTGGCGAAAGGTTATTATGGCAATCAAAACAAAGGGATTGGCTGGGTGTTAACACACAAAGAAGAGGAAGCCATCGATTTCGATTTCTTCGAATCAAAAATTGCGAAGGCGCTTGAACGCCGAGAAGCCCTTTTTGCAGATCCAGATACGACTGCATACCGTGTGTTTAACGGAGAAGGCGACGGCATTGGTGGATTGACGATTGATTACTTTGACGGGTTTTATATGGTGAGCTGGTATAGCCAAGGAATTTATTCGCTAAAGCATCATGTTTATAGTGTATTGGAAAAGATCGTTGAGTATAAAGGAATCTATGAGAAACAGCGCTTTGATACGAAAGGCGAATACATCGAGCAGGATGATTTTGTCCGTGGCGAGCAAGGTGATTTCCCGATTATCGTGAAGGAAAACGGTATGAATTTTGCGGTCAATTTGAATGATGGCGCAATGACGGGCATTTTCTTGGATCAGCGTGATATGCGTCAGGCGGTTCGTGATAATTATTCAGCAGGTAAAAATGTGTTGAACACGTTTTCCTATACGGGTGCGTTTTCGGTTGCGGCAGCACTTGGTGGCGCAGTGAAGACGACGAGTGTGGATGTAGCGAAGCGTAGCTTGGCGAAGACGATTGAGCAGTTCAGCGTCAACGGCATTGACTATGAGCAACAGGACATTAAAGTGATGGATGTCTTTGAATACTTCCGTTACGCGAAGCGCAAGGAATTGAAGTTTGACCTTGTGATTTTGGATCCACCAAGCTTTGCGCGCACGAAGAAATATACATTTAGTTCAGCGAAGGATTATCCTGCATTGCTGAAGGATGCAATTGCGATTACGGAGAAAAATGGTGTCATTGTGGCATCGACGAATAATGCGAGCTTTGGCATGAAGAAATTTAAGACATTCATCGAAGAAGCGTTCAAGGATGCAGGTTCTTCGTTCAAGATTCTTGAAGAATCATCATTACCAAGAGATTTCCGCACGAATCGTGATTTCCCGGAATTCAATTATTTAAAAGTCGTTGTAATTCAGAAGTTGAAATAAAAAGAGGGAGCCGCACCTAGGATGATTGGGTGCGGTTTTTACTATGAAGGGAAAAGCGTGTCCCACGAAGAATAGAGAGAGCAGGTGACGGAAGTAATTGTACATAAATGCTGTGCGCCAAACTAAGAAATTGGTTGGTCATCAGTCCTTATTTATTGCACAGATACCCAAAATTAGAGAAGGAGAATGTACATATGTCCTATTCAATACAACTCATAAGAAAAAATGAACAAACATCCAATGAATGGTCGGGTGGGCTCACTACGCAGCTAGCCATTTATCCTGAGGATGCGGATTATAAGGAGCGGAACTTTAAATGGAGGATTAGTTCGGCCGTAGTTGAATTAGAAGAGTCTGTTTTCACTGTTATTCCGGGTATTCACAGATTAATTATGGTCATTGATGGAGAAATGACGCTAGAACATGAAGGACATCATCATATCCATTTAAAACCTTATGAACTAGATCGCTTTAGTGGAAGCTGGACTACTCGAAGCTTTGGCAAAGTAAGAGATTTCAATCTCATGCTAGCGGAGGGGTGCAGCGGCGATCTTAAAGCTATCCCTGTAGAAAAAGGTGGATATTACGAAACAATCAGTATGAACAACTCTGATGGACGTCAAACAGCTGAAGCTTTTTATTGCGTCAACGGCCAGATTCATATGACGATTGATAATCAGGAAGCTATCGTTGTAGAAGAGGGTGACTTGATTCTAGTAAACAGAGAGCGACCGGAAACAAACATTCCTATAAAACTATTCAATAAAGCTGCAGCTTCAGCCAATGTCATTAGAGCAAGCGTGATTTTCTGAGACACTTACATAAGGTACATGTTGCCTTTTTATCGGAAACAAGCATGCCACTGGATGTAAAAGAAACGAGTGGATTGGTTCATGATGGACCAGCTGGTGAATCTTTGCGTATCAGACATTTATCCTCGTTGAAGGCCGTATATATGGCAATCACGCGCGGCTCAATCGATTCAAGGAATAGCGCCAGCACTTCGTGATAATGTTAAGTTGTATCAACCACTCCGCACGAATCGTGATTTCCCGGAATTCAATACTTTAAAAGTTGTTGTTGTTCAGAAGTTGAAATAAATAGAGGCAGCCGCACCTGGGCGTACTGGGCGCGGCTTTTCTATTTATAGTTCGCTTAAATCCGCATTCAATTTCTTGGATTGATATCTGAAATAAAGATAGAAAGCAGTCCAGAAAATAATATAGACACCGATAAATAATCCTAACATCAGTAAAAAGCTTTTCATCGTAAATGGAATCCATCCGATACCGAATGCCAGGATGAAGTATAAAATAACGACGGTAATAAAATGAAGGCCAGTTTGCTGAGAGAGATGCAAATTCGTATTTTCAAAATAGAGCGGACTGACCGTGAAAAACCAACCACAAAAGATGAGTCCAAGTGAGTTTTTTAAGAATAAAGCTCCATCTAATATATCCTGTTCTCCAAAATAAACAATGGAATTCGTTAAGATGACAGCAAGAAATGCCCCGAAAAAAATGCCTATCATACTTCTGAATATAAAGGTTTTCATTCGCTCCTCCTCCTATTTCTTATTCATTTTCAATGATTCTTTAATCGTATTGACGTAAGTTCGAGAAACGTACTCTTTTGCCCCTGACTTAAAATAGACGCACAGTGTTCCATTGAAAGACGCTTCAAAACTGCTCATTTCATGGAGATTGGCGATGACGGATTTAGAGAGTCGGACGAATTTATTGGAGGGGAGAATTTCCTCTAGCTCGTATAATTTCTCTTTTAATTTAAATGAACCATTGGCCGTAACGGCGACAACTCCGTCCTTTTCGCTATGGCAATAGTGGATGTCACTGGGCTTGAGTATATGCTGCATGTCTCCGTCTTTTCCGACAAGGAACTCCGTTTCCCTTCCCTTTATGAAATCCAGAACCTCCTGAACGGAATGATTCAATTCTGGTGATTCAATCGTTACTTTTGTCTCTTTAAAGTCACTATCAATGTTTAATGCTACTTTCATAAGAAGCCCCCCTTAGACAATAGTGTATACAATTAATCTACCATTGTCTCGGAGTATTCCATCAACTCAGTCTTTTATTTGTAAAGCGAATAATAACGAATGAGGCCAGTACTAAACCGGCAATGTAACCAATAGAGATAAACGTGCTAGTGTCAAACGCAAGCTGACCATTCCAAACTGCGATGAAAAGATTGTTCATATGGTAGAGCGGGTTCACGTCTGCAATGACCTGAACAAATTTAGGCATTAAGGCAATTGGCATTGTAAAGCCACCTGTAATGATTACAACTTGGAAAATGACGATGGAAAAGACAAGTGCTGCATTCATGCTTTTGAATAAAGAATAGATAGCCGAAGAAATAACGAGCAATACAGCATTCAGGATGATGAAGAACCCGTAGGCACTTAGAAAACGTACTGGTTGGAACACGAGGTCATAAGCAATCATTCCGATGCCATAAACAAGGAAAAACCCGATGCTTGTAATGATGATGGACTTCAAAATAGCTGATAGCAATAGCATCTTTTTCGGTACAGGTGACAGATTGATGCGTTTTTCAACGCCAGTTGTACGATTCATCACTTGATCGAAACCGAAAGCGAAGAAGATGACGCCGAACGTAATGAGTAAGATGAATGATGGCGTGTATGTTTCTGCATAACTTAAATTTCCTGCGTAAGTCTGATCGCCGAACAATTGCCCCATGAAAAGATAGCTGATGGGTGGGACGATAATCGTGAAGACTAAGTAAAACAATTCTCTTGAGAACATCAGAAGGTCGTATTTTAATTGTGTCGCTAACATATTTTTCTCCCCCTTAAATGGATACCTTTGTAAGATAGAATTCGTTAATGGATTTGTAACCTGATGCTAGAATACCTTCTGTCGTATCGTATAGTTCATTGATGCCGTTATTGATGAGCATTACTTTGTCGCAGTACATTTCGATTTCATCCATATTATGTGTTGTTAAAATGACCGTGCCGCCTGTGCGTTTGTTGTAATCCGTAATGTACGACCAAAGGATGTTACGCATATGAGGATCTAAACCAGTTGTTGGTTCATCCAAAATCAGCAACTTTGGTTGTGATAAAAAGGCAATGGCTAGACTAACAATTTGCTTCCATCCACCAGATAGCTTATCGAAATATTTTTTGCGATGTGGCGTCAATTTGAAGTCTTCGATAATGGTGTTGATGTCGAGTGGTGATTTGTAATAGGCTTTGAATAATTTCAGCAACTCGACTACCTTCAGTGTTTTATAAAATTGAGTCGGTTGTAGGACGACAGAAATTTGTTGTCTGATTTGTTCCAAGCGATTCGTTGAAAGTGCTTTAATATCTTCATCAAACAGGACAACGCTTCCTGTATCGTATTGTTTGATTGTCATGAGGATTTCAAGGAACGTTGATTTACCCGCCCCGTTCTTCCCGATGACTCCGATGACTTCCCCTTCCTTCGCTTGAAAGTTCATTCCTTTTAGAACGTGGTTGTCGCCATATGTTTTTTGTAAGTTGTTGACGTTGATGATGTTCATTGTAATTCCTCCATTCAATTTTGCCTTCGCTGATGCAAGTTGAAGTTCTTTGTAACCAAAGTGTATGATGTTTTGATCGATCTGTCGTCGTGATGTCGGTGACTCGCATTAATGAGAAGGTGACTTGCAGAAAATGATAGATGAAATGCATTTGAATTTTGATGTATTTCGGAGGACATTGCTGTTTTGGCAGAGAATAAGTAGTAAAGGGGTGCATGCTATGTTGTTTCAACAAGGGAAGTTAGTTGTTCGAAAATTAGAGCTGAACGATAAATATCTACTGGTCAAGTGGCTGTCAGATCCTGTAATTCTTCAGTATTACGAAGGACGAGATAACCCATTTGACGTGGAGAAGGTAGAAGAGAAGTTTTTCAAAGAAGAGGATGATGCTGTTCGGTGCCTGATTGAATTTGACGGTGAGCCGATCGGTTATATTCAGTTTTACGAGGTAGATGCAGAAGAGCGGCTTGCTTATGGCTACGGTGATTCTATGGAATTGATTTATGGCATGGATCAGTTCATCGGAGAATCTGCTTATTGGAATAAAGGAGTCGGTACACAGCTTGTTCGCTCGACAGTGAAGTATTTAATAGAAGAACAAGGGGCAGGTCGTATTGTAATGGACCCGCAAACGTGGAATGAACGTGCGATTCGTTGTTATGAGAAGTGTGGATTTGAGAAGGTGAAATTGTTGCCGGCGAATGAATGGCATGAGGGTGAATATCGGGATTGTTGGTTGATTGAGTATCGGAAGGAACGAGGGGAAGTGTATGAATGAAAGCAGATTGCAGCCGCTAGAAGCAGCGAAAAGATTTATTGCAGATAAGTTCCCATATTGCCAAGCCGCGGTAATGGCGGGAAGTGTGGTCAGAGGTGAACATACGGCTACATCAGATTTGGATATCGTTGTTTTTGATGACAAGGTGGAATCGGCGTATCGTGAATCATTTATTGACTATGGTTGGCCCATTGAAACGTTCGTTCATAATCTTACTTCGTATAAAGATTTTTTTAAGTCAGACTGCGAAAGGGCTCGTCCTTCATTGCCACGGATGGTTTCGGAAGGGCTTATTATCATCGACTCGGGAGTTGCTTGTGCGATAAAGATTGAGGCGGATGAGCTGTTGAAAGAAGGGCCGGCTATGTGGTCTAAGGATACGCTTGTAACGAAGCGGTACATACTAACGGATGTTATCGATGATCTGATAGGTTCGACAAATCGTGCAGAAGAAATTTTCATTGCGAATACGTTGGCAGATAAAATCCATGAATTTGTTTTGCGGACAAATGGTCAGTGGGTTGGGGATTCGAAATGGGTTGTACGGGCTTTGAAGCAATTTGATGAAGAATTTGCGGGGAGATTCGTGCAAGCGTTTGATGTTTTTTATAGAACGGGTGGTAAGGATGAAGTGATTGGTCTCGCGGATGAGGTGTTGAAACCGCATGGTGGTCGGTTATTTGAAGGGTATTCGATGGGGAAAGGTGATCGTATATGACGATTGCATACGTTGATTGGGGCGGGCACAAGTTGAAGCTGACATGGCAGGTCAATGTGATGCCTCCTCGGGAGTTCATCACAAGTGTTCATGGTTTTTGTTTTTATCGTGGAGAACTGATGCTGGTTAATTTGAATGACCGTGGTTGGGATTTTCCGGGTGGACATATCGAAGCTGGGGAAACGGCGGAAGTGTGTTTTAGGCGTGAGGCGATGGAAGAAGGATATGTGGAAGGAGATTGTAAGCTGCTTGGTTCAATGGAAGTGAACCACAGTGAGAATCCGTTATGGAATAGCTCCAGTCCTTATCCGAAAGTGGGTTATCAAGTATTTTACCGGATGGATATTACACAATTACATTCGTTTGAAGCTGGGTTTGAGTCGTCGGGGCGAGTCTTTATTCAACCTAAAGAGGCCGCGGATTATCATAAAGGATGGCACTCGATATTGGATGAAATTATTCAGGAGGCTAAGGTGATGAAATGAAATGAATATTAGAAAATGGAGAGTGCTTGAGACACCGTCTATAAAGGTCTTACTACTCGCAGTGCCATCGCTAATTGCCTGTTTGAATGTGTAAAGAGGTATACAGTTTCCGTGATGGTCCAAGTAGAGAGGTTATAGAGATTTCCTGTATTATACTGTTTTTATTATTCCATTCTTTTTTACATTTCCAAAATGTTCTGCTATATTATGAAACTGATTGGCCCTATCGAAAAATAGCGTGCATATGATTTTAAAAAAATGCTAACGTTAAACTTTGCTAGAGCTCTTTTGCACAAAGTATATTAATCAGGTTGGGCAATCAATTTAAGACGAAATACTATGAAAAATAAGGAGGCTTTACTATGAATTTCGAGATGCTTGAAGGAGAGTTCTGGTTCGGTGGGTATGTTCATGAGGGGATCAATCAACCAATTGATGAAAATAGCCACTATGAAATTGATTTGCGTTTAAATCAGTCGCCAAATCAGGCTATGCCTTTATTTTTGTCGACAAAAGGTAGATATGTGTGGGGCGATCATGGATTTAAAATCACGTTTAATCACGGGATGATTGATATCGAGGGGGATGTGACTGTCCTTGAAGGGTTTAATAACCTAAAAGGTGCTTATGTACAGGCGATGCAAACACACTTCCCATTCAAAAATATTACGCTAGATCTAGCCTTATTTAAAAATCCAATCTACAATAGTTGGATTGAATTGACATACCATCAAAATGAACAAGACATATTAAAGTACGCTCAGACGATTTTGGATAGTGGTATGCCTCCTGGTGTTCTGATGATAGATGATGGATGGACGGATTATTATGGGAGTTGGGTTTTCAGTAAAGGAAAGTTTCCGAATCCCAAACAAATGATTGAAAAGCTTCATGAGCAAGGCTTTCATGTCATGCTATGGGTGAGCCCTTACGTAACGCCAGATACGTTACAATTTCGTGAATTAAGGGATTTAGACTTGTTGATCAAAACAAAAGAGGGTAAGCCATTTATGTTAGAGTGGTGGAATGGATTTTCGGCTGTACTCGACTTTACCAACCCGAAAACAAATGACTGGATGGATGAGCAATTAAACAATCTTGTGGAGCTTGGCGTAGATGGTTTTAAATTCGATGGCGGTGATAGTCTATTTTATGATAATGACAATGTCGTGTATAGTGATGCTACACCTGATGAGCAATCATTATTATGGGCTCAATTTGGCGAGAAATATACGTTAAATGAATACCGGATTACAGCTAAGGCTGGTGGAATGTCACTACTTCAGAGATTAGCCGATAAAGACCATTCGTGGGATGAAGGGGGTATTCCTTCCTTGGTGCCAAATAGTCTATTGCAAGGAATCACGGGTCATCCGTTTTGCAGTCCGGATATGATTGGCGGAGGTCAATATTTAAACTTTATTGGATTAGAAGACAGTGCCTTAGACAAAGAACTTTTTATCCGGCATAGTGAGATTGCTTGTTTAATGCCGGCAATGCAGTTTTCTGCAAATCCATCGAGGGTTTTAAATAAAGAGGAATTTAGTAAGGTATTAAACACAATCGAAATTCGCAAAAAGTATCAGTCGATTATCGAGCAGCTAGTTATTAACGCGAAAGAAACTGGCGAGCCGATTCTCCGTTATATGACCTATGAGTTCCCAAATGAGCCTGTTGAAGCAATAACGGACCAGTTCATGCTAGGAAGTGACATTCTTGTTGCACCAGCCGCTGAAAAAGGGATAGAAAGCAGAAGTGTTTATCTGCCTAAAGGAAATTGGAACTATAACGGAGAAATGATAGTGAGTGAAGGAGAATATAAACTATTCACTTGTGCACTAGGTCATTTAATTGTAATAGAAAAAATTAAGTAATCAGAAGATACCGAGGCTAAAAGAATTGTAAAGTGATTTCCTTATAGTTTTAGGTGAAGAGTAAGAAGACTATTTATTCGAAAGATAAATAGTTTTTTATATAAACGTAAGAAGCTTTATTTTTTTAAGGAAAAGTTTTTAGTATGGTTAAGTTACAGAAGGGGAGGTTGTTAAGATAGAAATGAAAGTGTATTCAATTATTTTTGCACTAGATAATTTTAACAACATTCTAAACTCGCAATTACAAGCTGGGTAAGGTCCAGATAGTATTGAAGCTGGGTTTGAGTCATCGGGGCGAGTCTTTATTCATCCTAAAGAGGCCAAAGATGGCACTCCATATTGGATGAAATTATTCAGGAGGGGAGGGTGATGAAATGAATATAAGAAAGCTGTGGGAGCACGAGGCACCACCTTTTGAGCTGTTACTACTAGCAGATCCGTCTCGGGAACTGGTGGAGGAGTATTTGGCAATCGGGGAATGCCGCGTTGCCGAAATGGCGGGCGACATCGTGGGCGTTTATGTGCTGGCGAGGTTGGATATGGAAACGATGGAGATTATGAATATCGCGGTGGATGAACAAATGCAAGGACAGGGGATTGGAAGGAAGCTGATTGGTGATGCGATTCAAACTGCGCGAGAGCTTGGCTATCAATCGCTTGAAATTGGAACGGGTAATTCGAGCATAGGTCAGTTGGCGCTTTATCAGAAATGCGGGTTTCGAATGGAAGGTGTTATAAAAGATTTTTTCATCGACAATTACGATGAAGCGATTTTTGAAGATGGTATTCAATGTAGGGACATGGTTCGGCTTGCAATGGAATTGTGATTTCGTTCTGCCATTTTGTCACAAATACGTCGGATGACAAATTGTAGGTTTCTTAGTAATCTGATAGTAACGTGTTGTGAAGTTCTTGTGAGGAGGATGGCAGGGTGAAACGGATTTTTATCGTGCTTTTTATCGTTAGTATGATGGCTGGCTGCTCGAATGTGTATAGCGCAGAAGAAGGGTATCGAATGGCGGTTATCAATCATGGTTTTCCGGTTCCGAAAAATGCTAGTGAGATTCGACCTGAAATATGTACGACGGAAATTGCAAAGTCGGCGAAGTATAGATTGAAGGATATTGGTGGCGAGCAAGGTGAACCGCCGGCGCATTATTTGGCGGAGATTGAGGAGTGGGGATGGACTGAGTTGGTAGATCAACGAGTAGGTAATGTCCATTACTATGAAAAAGAAGGTAAAATCATGTCGCTTGTATTTCAAAAAAATATTTTTGATGTGTTTGAAATGAGCGACGAAGTGAAGATGTGAGGGAATCCATGTGATGTGGGTTCTTTTTTTTATCAATAAGAAAGTAGAAGTTTTGAATGAAATACAAAAGGAAATATAATTGAAACAAAGGATTCTTTTTATTTTTGAAACTTACTATTCTACCAATCCGTAGTAGTAGAAAAGGGGGGAGTGCGATGAGTTGGCGAAAAATTATGCCTGCAATGCTATTACTAGTTGTTCTGTTGTTGCCAATCCATGCATTGGCAGTCGATTTTATGATACCGGAAGTGACGATTGACGCGTACCTGCAGTCAAATGGAGATGTCGAGGTGACAGAAAGGCATACCTACGTTTTTAAGGGGGAATTCAATGGCGTGACCCGTGAATTAATTCCTAAAGAGGGAGCGGAAATTGCTCAGTTTTCCGCTACGGAAAATGGCAAGGGCCTGACAGTTGAATCCGAGAACGGTCTTTATAAGATTTTTCGTAAAGGTAGAGATGAACGAGTGATTGTTGAACTACGCTATCAGATTCGTAACGCTATGGAAAAATACGAGGATGGTGCGCAGTTTTACTGGCCGTTTTTCGACAGGCGCAA
This sequence comes from Sporosarcina sp. YIM B06819, assembly GCF_033485175.1. Classification (NCBI taxonomy): domain Bacteria; kingdom Bacillati; phylum Bacillota; class Bacilli; order Caryophanales; family Caryophanaceae; genus Sporosarcina; species Sporosarcina sp. YIM B06819. The sequence goes on from NZ_JAWLIQ010000028.1 coordinate 19,353, forward strand.
TGAAACGACTTATGGTGATATGAAGATTTTTATTCATCCACCAGCGATTGCGGACGAAGTGCTTTACCTTGGTTATGATGCTGCGTATGATAAGGCGGTGCTTGAATCGGGTGGTGTTGTTGCATTTTTGATGAGAGAAGTTTGGGCTGGTAACAATGGAGATATTCGTGTCGTCTATGAACCGAGCTTATTTCCGACGATTGCTGAACGTCAAGGGATGATCCGGCCCGAAATGATTGCAGAGGAGAATCGTTTGGCGGAAGAAGAGGCAAGCTATGTTGCCAAGCAACAAAGAACGGAGGCGCTTGGGAGTGTAGGCATCCCGGTAGCTAGTGGGCTGCTACTCACTCTCTTTAGTTTTGTAACTGTTTTAGCTAGGCGTAAAAAGCGAGAGGCGCGCGAGGAAATCGGGCATTCTGGTAGCGTAGTCCCGGTTCAGAGAATGAGTATCCCGGCGACAATTTCTTTTACAAACGGGGGAGTGCATACTTCTGAAGCGACAGCGGCGGCTCTTCTGGATTTAGTTCGTAACGGATATGTGGAGCAACTGACAGATCAGAAATTTAAACTGATCAGTCGCAACGTAGCCCATTCCCATGAAAAAGTACTGATTGACCTTTTGTTCAACGAAATTGGAAGTGGCACCCATTTTGAAATTAGCGATTTAGAAAAGTATACGAAAATTGAAAGGAATCATCTGACCTATAGGCAGTCGATGTCATCTTGGAAAGAAGCTGTTGCGGAAGAAGTGAAGTCGCGAGAGTTGATTGAGAATCGAACGAAATTTCGTTTGGGGGTTGCTTTTCTAGGAGTCGTGTTTGGCTTAGCTACATTCCAGTTTGCCATGTATGGTTCATTCGGGCACACGGTGGTTGCGGCTGTTTTTACGTTAACAGCTTTGTTATTTGCGATGTTTTATCAACCGAAAAATCAACGTGGTACTCAGATTATTGAAGAGTGGCGACAGCTGCAGGGGATGTTTAATAAGTTTAATTTGGATGAATGGAATCGACTTTCGACGGAGGATAAGTTCCGCGCCTATACGTATGGGATTGGTGTCAAAAATAAAAATTTTGATAAGCATTTTAGTGAATTTGCTGATTCGGAAAGGCGGACTGCACGTAGGGATTCAACTTCAGGGTCCAACGATTTTGTATTCTTCGAGCCCATGCTCATTTCGTCATCTTTCCAGAGTGCGAATACGGCCGTTAGCACAAGTGATTCCTCAAGTTCCTCATCAAGTAGCGGTGGAGGTACGGGAGGCGGGGGTGGCGGATCAGGGGCTTTTTGAATAAGATGAAATTAATAGAAGACGATTATAAAAAAGGAATCCAAATTAGGATTCCTTTTTTACGTTATTACTCGCCCAAATCGACGTTATGATAAACCTGTTGAACATCTTCTAAATCGTCGAGTGCGTCAATCATTTTTTCGAATTTTGCTTGTGCATCAGCATCTAGCGTAACGTCATTATGTGCCAGCATCGTTAGCTCGGCGACAGTGAATTCTGTAATCCCGTTATCTTTGAATGCTTGTTGGACAACATGGAATTGGTCGGGCTCGGCGTAGACGATGACAGCACCCTCTTCTTCCAAAATGTCACGGACTTCGACGTCTGCATCCATTAATAGTTCAAGCACGTCGTCTGCTGATTTGCCTTCAATGCCGATAACAGCAGTGGCGTCGAACATATAGGAAACACATCCACTGACGCCCATATTACCATTGTTTTTACCGAATGCCGCGCGTACTTCTGATACAGTGCGGTTGACGTTGTTTGTTAATGTATCGACGATGACCATTGAGCCATTCGGGCCAAAGCCTTCGTATCGCAATTCGTCGAAGTTTTCTTCCGCGCCGCCTTTTGCTTTTTCGATAGCACGGTCGATGATGGCTTTTGGAACACTATATGTTTTTGCGCGCTCGACGACAACTTTGAGCGCTTGGTTTAGTTCTGGATCAGGCTCGCCTTGTCTAGCTACGACATAAATTTCACGCCCAAATTTTGCGTAAATACGGCTCGTATCCGCATCTCTTGACGCTTTCTTTTCTTTAATATTATTCCATTTGCGACCCATTGAATTTCACTCTCTTTCGATTGAGCATAGATTTACTAGTGTTATTATACATCAATTGTATGCGCATAGACGAGTGTGAAATTCAAAAAATAGGCTGTTGGGAGATTATTATAGGCTGACTGCGGTTGGATAGTTTCAACGATTCGTCGTACAGTTCAGCGTCAGGGTCGCCGAGTTCCGGTAATTCGTCGTACGGTTTGCCCGGGGTCGGATAGTTTTTACGATTCGTCGCCCAGTTCTGCGTCAGGGTCGCCGAGTTCCGGTAATTCGTCGTACGGTTTGCCCGGGGTCGCTCAGTTTCTACGATTGATCGTCCGGTTCAGCGTCAGGGTCGCCCAGTTCCGGTAATTCGTCGTACGGTTTGCCCGGGGTCGCTCAGTTTCAACGATTCGTCGTACAGTTCAGCGTCAGGGTCGCCCAGTTCCGGTAATTCGTCGTCCAGTTTGCCCGGGGTCGCTCAGTTTCAACGATTCGTCGTACAGTTCCGCAACAGGGTCGCACAGTTTCTACGATTCGTCGTCCAGTTTCCACAATCCATCCCCGATCATGCCAACAACAGTGCATCCAAATCCAAAATGATAATCTCTCGCTGCTCATTTTGCATAATCCATCCGGCGTTTTCAAAATCAGTAAGCTTCCGACTTATTGTTTCAGGCGTTGTGCCGAGATAGGAGGCTAGGTCTTTACGACTCATAGGCAAGGTGACATCACTGCGCTTTTGCTCCTCGACTAAATCAGCGAGGTAGATGGCGACGCGTGTTTCAGTCGATTCCATGGCGATACTGGCGGCTTGCTTTTCTGTTTTGGCTAACCGTGTGGAAAACTCAGACAGTACCTTCAATGCAATCGCCGGATATTTCAATAAAAACTGTTGGAAATTATCGCGCCCCATGACGCATAGCTCGACGGACTCTAATGCCTCTGCATAAGCATCATGGACGGATTCATTGAATAACGATAGCTCACCTGTAAAATCACCAGGTTCTAATATGCGAACTAATTGTTCTTTACCGTTGTCCGACAACCTATAAATTTTTACACGGCCTTTGTGTACGATATATAGACCATCTGATTTGTCACCTGCTTGATAGATAGTGTATCCTTTCTTGTGCGAAATAGAACGGGATTCCTTGACTATCTCTTGCATTTCATATGGATCTAAATGATTAAAAATAGGCACGATTGAAATACATAGCTTTTGGCTCTCTTGTCCGCACTCCGTATGATGCTTTTTCATATCTGCCATTTTCAATTACACCTCATTCCGTTACTAGAATCGGTTCCGCTTGTTGGCTTTCCGACTTTCTCTTAGTATACCGGATTAACCGGACGGCGTTGAGGATGACGATGAGTACGCTTAATTCATGAATAAGCATGCCGGATGCAAGAAATACTTTTCCGAGAAGTACGCCGGCGAGTAGCAAGACGACCGTGCCGACTGCGAAAAATGTATTTTGTTTCATATTCCGGACAGTTGCTTTGGCAAGTGAGTAGGCATGAGAGAATTGATCTAATCGGTCTGCCATGAGTACGACATCGGCTGTCTCCATAGAGATGTCTGTACCGCCTTCACCCATTGCCAATCCGATATCTGCCGTTGCGATGGCGGGTGCATCATTGATGCCGTCTCCAGCCATTGCGACTTTGTGACCAGCATCTTTCAGTTTTTGTATCATAGCGACTTTGTCTTCTGGAAGTAGCTCGGCATGTACTTCATCAAGACCGAGCTGTGCAGCAACGAGTTCCGCAGTGTGACGGTTGTCACCTGTTAACATAATGATTTTTTTCACGCCACTCGCGCGTAATTGTTGGAGTGCCTGTGCGGCTTCAGGACGAATTCTATCGGCAATGGAGAGAATACCCGCTACTTTGCCGTCAATACTGGCAAATATAGCTGTATTACCCGCTTTTTCGCGCTGTATCGCATAGGCTTCGACAGATTCTTCGATACGAATTCCTTCGGATGCCATCAATTTACGGTTACCGATGGCTAGTAATTTGCCGTCAATACGGGCACGTATACCGTTTCCTTTGATGACTTTAGCATTTTGGGGTTCATTGACTATAGACAGGTTTCGTTTCTTCGCTTCTTTGACAATTGTTTGGCCGAGATGGTGTTCTGATATCATTTCAGCCTCCGCGACAAGTCGCAATAAATGATCGGGATCTCCTGCGAATGAATGGATGTCTGTCACTTCAGGACGCCCGCGTGTCAGTGTTCCTGTTTTATCAAAAACAACGGTGTCGATTTTGGCGAGCTTTTCCATAATGTCACCGCCTTTAATGAGGACGCCGTTGCGTGCGCCATTACCAATCCCGGCGACGATAGAAACAGGGGCGGAGATGACGAGAGCACCTGGACAAGCAATGACGAGGAATGTGAGTGTCATTTCGATGTTGCGTGAAAAAATATACACAATTACAGATAGAACTACGATAGTCGGTGTGTACATATTGGCGAAGCGATCGAGGAATTTCTCCGTTTTCGACTGTGACTCTTGTGCTTCTTCGACAAGTTCGATAATGCGCGCAAAAGTTGTATCGTCGCCGACGCGATCAGCAATGACTTTGATGAACCCATTATCTAAGATTGTGCCGCTGAATACGCGATCATCAATTGTTTTAGAAGCAGGGACGGATTCGCCTGTAATAGCGGCCTCGCTTAGTATTGCTGTACCTGTAAGGATGTGACCGTCAACCGCTACTTTTTCGCCGGAGCGGATGATGACACGATCGCCTAGTTCGACGTCATCTACTGAAATGGTTATTGTTTCACCGTCACGAATGACTGTCGCTTCAAGTGGCGCCATATCGACTAAAGCTCTTAGGGAAGAACGTGTTTTTTCTAGTGTCCGTGCTTCGAGAAAAGCACCGAACAGGAATAGAAATGTCACTGCCGCTGATTCAACGTATTCGCCGATGAATAGTGCGCCAATCACTGCAATCGTGACTAGCAGTTCAATGCTGAAAGCTTTCATGCGCAGTGCTTTAAAGGCTTTAATCAGTATAGGTGTTCCAGCAATGACGGTTGCTACAATGAGAACCGCCTGCCTCCAGTCATGGAAGCCGGCGATGTGTAGCCCAATTGCCGCAGCAAGCAATAGACCTGAAATGGCGGTAATATGGGATGTGTGTTTGGTATTCATGTGAATCACCCCTCTTATGAAACTTTTTGTGAAAGTACAGGATAACCGAGGCTAACGATGATACGTTTGAGCTCATCCACTTGGATAATACTGTCGTCGAACTGTGCACGAACCTTTCCGGAGTGGAACAAAACTTTTGCATCACCTATACCGTTGACCTTATAGAGTGCACTTTCAATCTTCTTAATGCAAGATGGGCAACTTAGTGGCTCTAAACCAAATACGACTTTTTTCATTTTTCTCATCCTCCAGTTGTTGTTTTCCTTCTGTCTTTAGAATAAAGCGTTTGGAAAGATAAAACCTTGACGTGCATCAAGAACAGCAAACTTGTTGATGGGAAATAGTACTGTATGAAGATAAAGTTAAAACAATCTTATTCAGGCAGATGAACTGCAATATGCTTCGCAAGAAAACGGTCGAAATGGTGTCACAGGGAAAATGATGTCCCATCATGATGAATAATCCTTTTTCTTCCGAGGATCCTGCATTATACTATTAGTGAACGTTTAATCTCTCATCAAGAAAGGAATTAGACACATGGAGCTTATTTATAAGGGCAAGACGAAAGATGTATATAAAGCAGAGGGCAATAATGTTCTCTTGAAATTCAAAGATGATGTAACCGGTGAGGACGGCGTTTTCGATCCAGGTGCTAACACAGTTGGCTTAACGATTGAAGGTGCGGGGAAATCTGGGCTTCGAATGACGAAGTTTTTCTTTGAAAAGATGGCGGAGCAAGAGATCCCGACGCATTACGTTGCGGCCGATCTGGATGAGGTGACGATGACCGTAAAATCGGCGACTGTGTTTGGTAAGGGTCTTGAAGTCATTTGTCGATACCGCGCTGTGGGTAGTTTCTTACGTAGATATGGTGCTTATTGTGAAGAAGGACAGGCGTTGGATGCTTTTGTAGAAGTAACATTGAAAGATGACGATCGTAATGACCCGCCGATTTCACAAGATGGACTTGCGCAGCTTGGTCTTTTAACAGCAGAGGAATATGTGACGCTTGAAGCGTTAACGAAACAAATTTCTGGCGTTGTGAAGGACGAGCTTGCAGCGAAGGGTCTTGAGTTGTATGATATTAAACTTGAATTCGGACGCGATGGAGTCACAGGTGATGTGATGCTAATTGACGAAATTTCTGGTGGCAATATGCGCGTCTACAAAGACGGCGTTTATATTGCGCCGATGGATTTAGAAAAACTAGTACTGGCGTAAATGAAAAACCGCTGCTCATTCTACAATATGTAGGATGGGCAGCGGTATTTTTATCGACTGCAGCATAAATTTTAGAACAACCGCCACTTTTATGCATAAAAAAATGAATGAAGACCATCCTCCCTAATGGAAGATATTTCGAGGAGGAAATTATATTGAAGCAAAAAGTTGTCGTACCCATCCTATTAGCTACGCTTGTCATCGCTAGTGGATGTAGCAGAAGCGCAAGTCAGAAGCTACCAGTAAGCGGTGAGAATACGAAATCGGTTGTCGCACCCATTATGAATACGGAAGGTAATGAGATTGGCGAGGTCAGTTTTGTGGAATCTGGAGATGGCGTGACCATTCGTATTGAGGCGGAGGGTTTACCGCCTGGATCGAAAGGTATTCATGTTCATGAAACAGGCGTCTGTACGCCCCCAGATTTCGCGTCGGCAGGCGGTCACTTCAATCCAACACATAAAGAGCATGGCTTTGAAAATCCAAAAGGGTTCCATTTAGGCGATTTGCCCAATATCGAAGTCGATGCCAATGGAAAGGTGTCGGCTGAAGTGACAACTGCCGAATTTACGATGAAACCAGGTGCTACAAATTCAATTTTGGATAGTGACGGCAGTGCACTCGTCATTCATGAAAAAGCAGACGACTATAAAACAGATCCATCCGGTAACTCGGGTGTGCGGATTGCTTGTGCAGTAATCAAAAAATAACAAGCCCATCCTGGTGTCCAGTGACTGGCGCATTCAATGGGTTAAATAAATGTCTTACCACACATTAGATTCAGCAAAGGATTCATCATTTCGACAAAAAATTCTCCGTATAGTACGGTTGTGATTTTTCGTTGAAGGACACGCCTGTGCCGAGGTGACTGTAAGTATCTAACAGGATATTTTCACGATGGCCGGCGGAGTTCATGAGACCTTCGTGTGCGAAGATGCTACTGGATTGACCGTAGGCAAGGTTTTCGCCGGCGCTACGATATGTCACGCCGTCATCGTTCATCCGATCGAATGGAGACTTGCCTTGTTTGTTTTGATGGCTGAAATAGTCGTTGTCTGCCATATCGATACTATGGTCGCGTGCTGTTTCTGCGACCCTATCTTCCCACTCTAGGGAAGATAGTCCATGACGGACGCGAGCAGCGTTTGTTAAATCGAATAGTTGTTGCTCAAATCCATCACGAAGTTGTGGATTACCGCCGGCGTAAATGCCGGTTTTTTTCTGTTCTAAAGTGGTGGCGATGAGTTGGATAGCCGTCACTTTGTCATTTTGATGTAAATCATAAAAAACGTAGGTGTATGTATCACCTGATTGAAAAACGTCAAATCCTTCGCTTTCTTGCAGTACATAAATATTCAAGCCTTTACGAATTTCTTTGATGGGTTCGCCGAATGTCTCGCGTACAGCCTTTTTTGAAGAACCATACTTGATACCAGAAGTCGATGAGATAAGATCATCGTTCGTGTAAATGGCATTCACTTGTTTTTTATCGTCAAATGAAACCATGACGAAATTTTGATAGCCATTGTGATAGGTTAACCATTCTGAGCCATATTCGTTCAAAGAGCGGCTTTTGGGTTCGCCGAGCTCGGCGGTTACTTGTGCTTCTGGACTACCCAGTTCGATATTGTGGATAGAGAGCTGGGTATTCACTGGTTTATCCAACACGGGCTTTTCTACTTCAGGGATAGTTTCCTGTGCTTCTTGTGTTTTAGAAGTTAGATAAAAGACAGCTTTGTCCGCGCCGTTGGCAATATAGCGGATTGCTGTGTCCATAGATTCTCTATTCAAAAGGGACCCGATCTTTTCATCGACAGGTTCGAGAAAAGAGATGTCGACGTAGCGTGAGACGGGTTGTTCCCATAATGGCTTTGCGAGATACAGTGCAGCAATGAATAGAATGAACAAGAATAATCGTTTCATGGAATCGCCTCCTAGTTGCTATTGTAACCTGCTAATGTGCGATGAATACAGCGAGAACACCATTGTTGGAAATAATTACTGTATCTGAATTCAGCTACAGCCTCCCGCTTGATTGATTTATAGTGGTAATAATATTATCCGCATTTCCAGTCCTTGAAGAAAAACGGTATACTGGTAGAACAACAAATGATCGGAGTTTGGATGGTATGACTTTATCGAAAAAAATGATCAATGCACAAATGATGGATTGCAATGCAGACTTATTTAGATGCCCGGTTTGCTTATCAGAGATGACCATGGTGGATAAATCGCGGCTTGTTTGTATGACTAATCACTCCTTTGATTTATCGAAAAATGGTTATGTGAACTTGGCGCCACAAGCGCATGTGACAAAGTATGATCAATCGCTGTTTGAGGCAAGGAAAACGGTGATGACTAGCGGATTTTTTGATGGGGTCTTGGAAGCGCTAGTTAGTACGGTCGAAACGCATGCACATGCGGTTATTCTCGACGCAGGTTGCGGGGAAGGATCGCATTTATCGACGATTGTTGAACGGCTCACGGGTGATGTAACGGGGGTCGGCATTGACCTATCGAAAGAAGGGATTACAGCCGCTGCGAAAGAGTATCCAGGTTTGATTTGGAGTGTGGCGGATCTCGCGAATTGCCCATTTCAAAATGACAAATTCGATGCGATTTTAAATGTTTTATCGCCAGCAAATTATGGGGAGTTCACTCGTTTGTTGAAACCGGGTGGGCTGTTTGTTAAAGCGGTACCGGAAAGTGGTTATTTAAAAGAGCTGAGAGCTATTTTTTATGAAGATAAAGGCCAGAAGGATGACGCGGATCCAGTGGCACGAGTCGCGGAACATTTTGATGCGGTTAGCACGGAGAGGGTTACGTATACTTTTCCGTTAGCTGAAGGACTTCTTGCGCCGCTTATTCAAATGACGCCGCTGACTTGGGGAGCAAGTGCGGACAAGATTGAAGAGGCGCTACAGATGGCTATTTCCGAGATAACGATTGATTTCACGATTATTTCTGGCGTTAACAGGGAGGGTACGGGCCAATGTTTGGTGGAATGAGTAGTGTACCAGGCTGGTTTTATATAGTTGCGATTGCGGTGATTATTTTGGTTGTCATTTTTACGGAGTGGAAAACGCGCTGAGGGGTCATATGTTGACGAGAAAAGGCAAAAGCCTAAGCGATTGGCTTTACGCGTGTGCTCGGATTATCGGTGAAAGAATAATAATGGTATACTTAAACGAAATTAGAGTGGAAAAGAGTGAACAGATATGCTGACATTTGAACAGAAACAAGCAATTATTGAATCCTATCCGGAATTATCACGAAAAGACGTGTCTATGAAACGGGTTAATTATCATTATGAAGACAGTTTATACGACAAGACAGTTGTCGTTCAGCATCTTCATCCAAATGGCAACGGCTTTGTCTATGTAGCCGGAATTGCGGGGTATGATGCGGATGACCGAGGACTCGTCAACATACGTGAAGCGACAGAAGAAGAATTACGCAAAACGATTGCAGACTCTATTGCGTCATTGTCGCAAGGGGAAGTTGAAGAACAGGCTGTTGAGCAGCACTGGGTAAATGGTGCAGGAGAAAAGCTAGTGTTGATGGAAGAGTTAGGCGCTTGGAATTTATATCATGGTTTGAACTTAGAGGATAGCTTTGGCGACTATGCTGAAGCTGTTGCTTACTTGAAAGAAGAGCAGTTCAAACAGGTGCAAGGTGAACCCAAGTGAAGGGTCAACACCTTGTCATCGGACTTGTCCTATTCGTCATTGTTATCGTCGTAGCCATTTATTTCTCAGTGATGGCGACGTTTAACAAAGTTGAGAATAGCATGGAGTCAGTTGTTGAAGTGATGGATTATCGTTTATAAGAGAAAGCGCATCTGTTTTAATGCCAGATGCGCTTTTTTGTAGTTAATGCCAATTTCCCGCCTTATAGGGGCCTTTCCTAAAAGGTAACCACCAGTTCCATTTGCCAAATAGCTTCATAAGGCTTGGGACGAGTAACAAGCGGATGATGGTGGCGTCAATGGCGACTGCAATGGCGATACCGACGCCTATTTGTTTAACCGGCATAACGTCCGTAAAGGCGAATGCACCCGTTAGGACAATCATGATGAGTGCAGCCGATGTGATGATTTTGCTTGTTGTTGCAAGCCCTTCGACGGTTGCGCGGTCGTTGTCAAACGTATTCGCATACTCCTCCTGCATCCGTGAAATCAGGAATACTTCATAGTCCATGCTTAACCCAAAGACGAGGCTGAAGACGATGACAGGGATGATGAGTGCGATTGTGCCGGCTTCAATTCCGAAATGCCCATACTGGAATATATAAACGAGAATGCCGAACGTGGCGGACAATCCGACAATGTTCATTAGAATTGCTTTAATTGGGATTAAGATTGACCGGAAAGCAATCATTAGGATGATGAACGTTGATACGATTATGACGATGAGCACGTAGACGATTTTATCCCATATTTCATCGAAGATTTCCTGATTGAACTTCGGTTGCCCACCAATCAATAAATGTTCAGCCGCGTTCTTCTCGGACCAATCACGTGTCCACTGCTGTGCTGCATCAGAATCACCAGCAGCTCCGAGTGTTACAGGAATCATTAACTGTTTATCTTTGACAAAAGTTTCGACAAGGGGTGAAAGACCAGCAGCGATTTCAGGTACTTGTATGGCCTGTTCCCATTGCTCAACTGAATCGATATCACTAGCTGTAAAAATGGTTGTTATTTTATCGACTAATGGATCCTTTGCCAGCTGCTCTTCTAATGTTTTCATAGCTTGAAGGCCTGCTGTATCCTCCCAGCCGTTTGCGCGTTCTGCGATGACGTAGACGGATGATTGTGCGCCAAGACCAAATGTGTCATCCATTAATTCGAAAGCTTGACGCGTATCATACGACTTAGGGAGTGAGTCGATGGCTGGAATCGTCAATTCCATATTTTTTACAGGAACCATGGCAATGCCAAGTAGTATAAATGCAACGATTGTAATGGTGACGGGCCGTTTAATAACACGATGTGCAAATTTACGCCAATTGTCTGCGCCGTTAGTTTTTGGCTTGAGTAATTGCCATTTGTCGATGCGATCGCCGAGTGCGATGAGCACAGATGGTAGCAAGGTGATAGAGCTAAGAACAGCCATACCAACTACAATCATGCCGCCAATGGCAATGTTCTGGAAAATGTCAACTCGGATAAGCAGCATAGCACCCAGTCCGATGAAGACACAAAACGCAGAGAAGATAACAGATCTTCCCGCGGTACGGATGGTTGTAGCGACGGCTTCATGCATCTCGCTCTTTTTGCGTTCCTCGCGATAGCGGCTAATGAATAACAAAGCGAAGTCGATACTAAGCGCGAGCCCAAGCATCGGGATAATATTTAACACGAAAATAGATAGATCCATTTGTCCGCCGAGAATCGTCAGTACACCGAATGAGGTAACGACTGTGACGATGCCGATGATGAGTGGTACCAAGGAAGCGACGACTGTTCCGAAGGCGAAAAGAAGGATGATAATCGCAATCGGCAGGCCGATGGCTTCAGCTGTCATTAAGTCATGCTGACTGGCTGTATTGATATCCTTTGAAATGGCAGAAGCACCTGTCAGTGTGATTCCTTTTTCATCGCCTATTGCATCTCGAATATCCGTAACGATGTCGGACATGTTTTCTGTGTGATTGTTAAAATGGAGCAGGGCGTAGGAAACGCCTTCTTTATATTGGATACCATTGTCCAGCGGTGAATCAATTGCCGATGTGACGTCAAGTCTTTCAATAGCATGAAGCGTCGATTGAATTTTATCATCTGGAATGTCATCGAAAACGACAAACATTGTTTCTGCTGGCATATCAAATGTATCGGAAACGATGTTCATTACAGCGGCGTGTTCGCCATCCATTTCAAATCCGTCACCTTCGAGGAGTCCAGGTAACTTGATCGCGAAAATGGTCATTACAATGAAAATTGCAATCCAAGCAAAAATGATATACTTATGTGCGCTCGTTACAAATCGCGCGAGTGTACGCATACAATCCATCCTTTCGGTGTGTAGATTGACTCTATCCTTCTATCATAGCGGAAAATGTTGGAGATGTCTTTTTTCGGAAAGGCTGTAAGCGAAAGATGTGAGACTGTCAGTGGAAACGTGGGAACTGTAAGTGAAAAGAAGCTAACTGTCAATGTACCAAGGAGAGCTATAAGGGGAATTAGCCGAACAGCCATGTCGGAAATAAAGACAAAGAAAAAAGCCAATCCTCGAAAGGATTGGCTTTTGAATGGTTAGTTTAAATTAGTTTTTGTTTACGTTTGTAGCTTGAAGACCACGTTGGCCTTGCTCGATTTCAAACGTTACATCTTGGCCTTCTTCAAGAGACTTGAAGCCTTCTCCTTGAATAGCTGAGAAGTGAACGAATACGTCGTCGCCATCTTCACGTTCGATGAAGCCAAAACCTTTTTCTGCGTTAAACCATTTTACTTTACCTTGTTCCATGTTTGTATCCTCCTCGTATGCTATGTGCATACATTGTGTTACTATCCTTGCTCAAGTCTTGAAGCGGTCAAGATTTATTCGAGACCATCGCGCCGAACAAAAATAATTCTTCTTTATCATAGCAGAGCCTAAATGGGAATGCAAGTAAAAAGATGAAATTAAAAAAACAAATTGAGAACCTGATAGATAATTGCGGCAAGTGTAGCTGAAATTGGCAATGTAATAACCCATGTTACGACGATTTTTTTAGCAACACCCCAGTTAACTCCTTTAACACGTTGTGCAGATCCTACTCCCATTATTGCGGAAGAAATGACGTGTGTTGTACTGACAGGTAAATGAATAAGAGTTGCCCCGAAAATGATGATGGCAGATGATAAGTCCGCTGCTGCGCCATTGACTGGACGAATTTTCATGATTTTGCCGCCGACCGTCTTGATAATTTTATAACCGCCGATAGACGTTCCAAGCCCCATTGCGGTAGCTGCGGCAATTCGGACCCAAAGCTGAATATCATCGCCTGTTTGTAAATTGGCAGCAATTAAAGCCATTGTAATAATCCCCATCGCCTTTTGAGCATCATTGGTCCCGTGCGTGAACGATTGCAACGCAGCCGTACCAATTTGTAAATAGCGGAATCGGGTATTTGCTTTGAATAAATTTCTGTTTTTAAATAAAATCTTGAACAGCGACATCATCAAGAATCCGCCTGCAAGTGCGATGAACGGAGAAATGAGTAGTGCTTGTAAAATTTTTAAAAAGCCGCCGTAATTCAAAATCCCCAGCCCGGCAGCAGAAACAGCGGCACCTGCGATAGATCCAATCAAGGCATGTGAGGAACTGGATGGAATTCCGTAATACCAGGTAATCAGATTCCAAGCAATTGCCGAAAGAAGTGCAGCCAAGATTACGAGTGAGCCATTTTCAAGGACGAATGGGTCGACGATATCTTTGGAAATGGTTTTTGCGACACCTGTAAATGTTAGTGCACCGATGAAGTTCATAATAGCCGCCATCATAATAGCGGTACGTGGTTTTAGCGCGCGCGTTGAAACGGATGTCGCGATGGCATTGGCCGTATCGTGAAATCCGTTGATGAAATCAAAAGCAAGTGCAAAAACAACGACCAGTATCGTAAGGAAAAGTATTGTATCCATAGGTCGCCTCCTTACGCGTTACGCATTATGATTGTTTCAATTGTATTGGCAACATCTTGGCAGTAATCAGCGACATCTTCTAGTTGCTCGTAAATATCTTTGAACTGAATGATGCGAATAGGATCTTTTTCACGGATGAAAAGTTGTTTGATAGATGTACGAAGAACTTCATCACAAATGCGTTCGTATTCTTTAATTTGCACAGCATGATCACGCATCGCTTCAAGTTTTCTTTTAGAGAGTAACTGCATAGCTAAGACGATTTCATCTGTACTTTTCACGATGTTTTCCATGAATTTCTGGACATATTCATCGATCTCAGTGAGTGAAAACATTTCAAGATGTGCTGCAAATTGTTCGACACCATCTAGGATATCATCCATCTTAATAGCTAATTGTAAAATATCTTCACGCTCGATAGGTGTCATGAATGACTTATTAAGCTTGGTAATCAGGTCGTGAATCAGCGTGTCGCCTTCCGTCTCGTAATTTTTAAGTTTAATGCTGACTTCCTTTAAGTCGGCAGCTGTTTCTACCTTGAAATTGTCTGCATAATGAATTGCTTCTTGTACATTTTCTGCAATCGTTAATAATGCAGTAAAGAAAGGGTCTGTTTTACGTTGGTTAAACATCATTAGCCTCCATCCGTCTCCGGAAATAAATTATTGTAACCTTATCATAACAAAATGATTCGAAATTAGGACAAATTTCGACAAGATTTACACAAACGTAACATAACTTTTACAATAAGGGGATTGCGCTTTTAAAAAGTGATAATTCAGTAATAAAAGTGTACTTCTTTAGTTTACCCTTTTCTCTAATAAAACTAACAATGTTCACGCTAAACAATTGTCTCAACTGATAAAAGGGTTGAATAAAGAGGAAATTTAATTTTTAGTAAATTGAAACTTATGATGTAACCATCCGTATATATAGGTAACGCAGAATAGTGGAAGTGGAGGTGATGAAATGGAACTGTTTGGGATGCCAATTGTGCAAGTGTATTTGACGGTGTTAATCGTCGCGGGACTCGTGACGTTACTGTACATCTTTTTCAGTGACATGGCGGAGGGCGTTGGTGAGATAAGTCCGTTGTTAGATCCGGCGGTTGTACTTGCATTTATAACACTTACTGCAGCCGCTGGTTATATACTGGAACAAGTGACAGCTTTGAACAGTGGAATCATTTTAGGTATTGCATTAGTCATCGCAGCTATACTCGATTTTCTTCTTTATTTCTTCGTGCTTTTACCGTTAAGATCTGCGGAAGTATCGCTTGCCTATACAGATGAGTCACTCGCAGGGCAGGTAGCTAAAGTGATCGTGCCTGTACCGGTAGATGGTTTTGGTGAAATTGTCATCGAGACGGTAAGTGGGATTTTATCGAAAAGGGCAGCAGGGTACGAGAATACGGCAATTGAATATGGCAAAGAGGTGCTTATCATTGAAGTAAAACATGGGACATTCATCGTTAAGGAGTATGAACCATTCCGCTTCAAATAATTTTTTTAGGGGGAAATAATATGATGGATATGGGAATTTGGATTGCACTTGGAGTTGTCGCTTTTGTTTTATTAGCGGTGATTCTCGTCTATGTATCGAAGTATAAGACGGTCGGGCCAGATGAAGCACTTATTGTGACAGGCAGTTATTTAGGGGCAAAAAATGTACATACGGATGAGTCAGGCAATCGGATTAAAATCATCCGTGGCGGCGGTACGTTCGTGCTGCCGGTATTCCAACAAGCAACACCGCTAAGCTTATTATCGAGCAAGCTGGAAGTGACGACGCCGGAAGTGTATACCGAGCAAGGTGTTCCAGTTATGGCGGATGGAATAGCCATTATTAAAATTGGTGGTTCAATCTCTGAAATTGCGACAGCTGCAGAACAGTTTTTAGGGAAATCAAAGGTTGATCGTGAAAACGAGGCGAAAGAAGTATTGGAAGGTCATTTACGTTCAATTTTGGGCTCTATGACAGTTGAAGAGATTTATAAAAACCGAGATATGTTCTCGCAAGAAGTGCAACGTGTGGCTTCACAGGATTTATCGAAAATGGGGCTTGTCATCGTTTCATTTACAATTAAAGATGTACGCGATAAAAACGGTTACCTCGATTCACTAGGAAAGCCGCGTATTGCACAAGTGAAACGCGATGCAGATATTGCAACGGCTGAAGCCGAAAAAGAAACACGTATTAAAAATGCAGAAGCCTCTAAAGAAGCACAAAAAGCAGAAATTGAGCGTGCGACTGAAATTGCGGAAGCGGAAAAAGAGAACCAGTTGAAAGTGGCAGATTACCGCCGTGAACAGGACATAGCGAAGGCGCGAGCTGACCAAGCGTATGAGCTACAAACAGCTCGCTCTAAACAGGAAGTAATGGAGCAAGAAATGCAAATTCAGATTATTGAGCGTCAAAAGCAAATTGAATTGGAAGAGAAAGAGATTTTACGCCGTGAAAGACAATATGATTCTGAAGTGAAGAAAAAAGCGGATGCGGATCGTTATGCGATTGAGCAAAATGCGGAAGCTGAAAAATCTAAGCAAATTACAGAGGCAGATGCTGAAAAGTACCGCATTGAAGCACGTGCGGCGGCAGATGCAGAAAAAGTTCGTCTTGATGGGCAGGCCAAAGCCGATTCACTACGCGCACAAGGGGTATCAGAGGCTGATATTATTCGCCTGAAAGGTCTTGCGGAAGCGGAAGCGAAACGTAAAATTGCTGAAGCATTCGAACAGTACGGGCAAGCTGCAATGCTTGATATGATTGTTAAAATGCTGCCAGAGTATGCGAAGGAAATCGCAAGCCCACTGTCTAACATCGATAAGATTACTGTTGTTGACACAGGTGGCGGCGAAGGCGGCGGTGCCAATAAAGTAACGTCGTATGCAACGAACTTAATGTCTACATTGCAAGAAACATTGAAAGCTTCTTCAGGCATCGACGTGAAGGAAATGCTGGAGAATTATTCGGGCAAGGGAACAATTCGTCCGAGTATTGATCAGCTTACGAGCGAAGTGAAAGCGGCGAATGCGAAACAATTTGTTGAAAAAGAAGTTGTTGTTGACGAAGCAGAATGAGTTTTAAAGGGAAGAGTCCATGCACAATTATTGTGTATGGACTCTTTTTAATATGAAATTAATTCATTTAAGAAAGTTTGAGGTATGATAACTAGTATAGTTAAAATATCCTAGATAAATAGATTGACAATTGTTATAATTGATAAAAGCTGTGAGAGTACTAAATAAATTAGGGGGTGGAAAATGCTAACCTATTCAAACAAGTCATTTGCTGACTATACAGAAGAAGGGAATCCAACCTTGCGTCTTAGCTCGGTTGAAATCATTTTACTAGGAAGGTGGGAAGGGTTGTCAAATGCCCTTCTAACATTACATAAAAACCAATTCTTTATGGTGAAGTATAACGACAAACGCTTCGAAAGGGAATCCTATATACTATTAGAAGGTGTTGTAGAAATAGAAGTAAATGGGTGTCGTCGTGTGATGGAAATTGGTGAGGTACTCGATGCTTCCTCCTTTAAACAGACTGTGTCGTTTTATGGAGAAACAGAAGCCGTTTTTTTACTTAAAATAGATGCAGAGGCTTATGAAGAACATTTTCTTGAAATGCAGATGCTTCAAAAAGAAGCTGAAGAAATTGAGTTATTAGATGGCTATACCTATCATCACTGTGATCGTATTAAAAATTACACCATTGAAGTATGGAAGCACTTGGATATGCCGGGGGATACCCAAAGTCTTATTTTGTTAAGATGGGGATCTTATTTTCATGATATTGGCAAACGGGCGATCCCATTGGAGATATTGAACAAGCCAGGTAAACTAACCGATGAGGAATGGGAGATTATGAAATCCCATACAACGGAAGGTGCAAGAATGGTACGAGAACATGCTGTGAAATGGCTTAAAGATGTTGCATTTATTGTTGAGCAACACCATGAAAGGCATGATGGCACGGGTTATCCATATGGTTTAAAGGGGGATGAGATTGCGTTGGAAGCATCCATCGTTTCTGTCGTTGATGCCTTTGACGCTATGACAACCGACCGTGTCTATAAGAAGGCCTTGTCGATTGAGGATGCAGTCGAGGAGTTGAAGGCGGGGAAAGGGACGCAGTTCAATCCAAAAGTTGTCGATGCTTTTATAGAAATACTGAAGAAAAAACAGTTTAAGTGGAAATGAGAAAGACTCGGATAGCCGGGTCTTTTTTCTTGCACATATTAAGGGGGGAATCCATTGGACTACATACAAACGATGAGAAAAATGGTTGGCAAAGAGCCTTTATTAACAGTAGGTTGTGGTGTCATTATTACAAACGAGGGAAAAATATTGCTTCAGCACCGGACGGATGAAGATAATTGGTGTATTCCGGGTGGGGTGATGGAGCTGGGAGAAACTTTTGAAGAGGTGGCAATAAGGGAGACTTATGAAGAAACGGGATTGCATGTGGAGGGGTTACAGTTGTTTGGCCTTTATTCAGGGGAGTCTTGTTATGTCACTTATCCAAATGGCGATCAAGTATACAGTGTGCAGGTTATTTTCCATTCAGATCATTATGAGGGCAAGCTGAAACAGGATGGAGCTGAAAGTAAGGAGCATCGTTTTTTCAGCAAAGATGACTTGCCGGCAAACTTAAATCCAAGACAAAAAGCATTCATCCAAGACTGGGCACATGAAAAAAAGCTACCAGTCATGAGATAATGAAAGCACTTACACTCGAAAGGTGATGGCGAAATGGATTATCGTATTGAACATGACACATTCGGTGAAATTAAAGTACCTGCGGACAAGCTATGGGGAGCACAGACACAGCGTAGTAAGCAAAATTTCAAAATTGGTGAAGAAGGAATGCCGATCGGCGTAGTTCGTGCATTTGCTCATTTGAAAAAATCGGCAGCCATTGCGAGCCATGCACATGGTGCTCTTTCAGCTGCAAAAATGAAAGCCATTTCTGCAGCCGCGGATGAAGTGATTGCTGGGAAGTTGGATGCTCATTTTCCGCTTGTCGTTTGGCAAACAGGGAGTGGCACGCAATCGAATATGAATATGAACGAAGTGCTAGCCAATCGTGGCAATCAATTGTTGGAGGAGTGGGGCGAGGAAGAACTTCTGCATCCAAATGATGATGTGAATAAATCACAAAGCTCGAATGATACATTCCCTACAGCGTTGCATGTCGCAGGTGTTATAGCGGTCCAACAGCAACTCGTGCCAGCTATCGGTCAGTTGAAAGCGACACTCGGCAAAAAGTCGGAAGAATTCATGGATATCATTAAAATCGGCCGAACGCATTTACAAGACGCGACGCCATTGACACTTGGACAAGAAATTAGTGGCTGGCATCGCATGCTAGAGAAGACGGAAAAGATGATTCAAGACAGTGTTGAGTCGATGAAGGAACTAGCAATCGGCGGAACTGCAGTGGGGACAGGTTTGAATGCACCAGCGGGATTTGGAGATCGTGTTGCAGAGGAAATATCGAAGGCAGTGGGCATCGAGTTCACATCTGCACAAAATAAATTCCATTCATTAACGAGCTATGATGAAGTCGTTTACGTTCACGGTGCCATCAAAGCGCTGGCGGCAGACCTCATGAAAATTGCCAACGATGTGCGTTGGTTGGCAAGCGGACCACGTTCAGGTATTGGTGAAATTACGATTCCAGAAAATGAACCGGGAAGCTCTATCATGCCAGGAAAGGTGAACCCGACACAAAGTGAAGCGTTAACGATGGTTGTCGCGCAAGTGATGGGCAACGACGCAACAATCGGTTTTGCGGCAAGCCAAGGAAACTTTGAGCTAAACGTTTACAAGCCTGTCATCATCTACAACTTCCTACAATCCGTGACGTTGTTGAGTGATGCGATGATTAGCTTTAATGATAACTGTGCGGTGGGCATTGAACCAAATCGTGATGAAATCGCACGTAAAGTGCAAAACTCACTGATGCTAGTTACGGCACTAAATCCGTATATCGGCTATGAAAATGCTGCGAAAATCGCAAAAGCTGCCCATGCAGAAGGCACAACGCTGAAGGAAGCAGCACTCAAAACCGGCTTGCTGACAGAAGAGCAGTTTGACGAGTATGTAGATCCTTCGAAAATGATTGGGAAGTAAGGAGTCGAATTCAGCATGTATGAAAGAGATTGTCCTTATTGTAATTTGCTCGCAGATCTCGAGCAGCAAATTATCTTTGAAAACGCAACATGCGCTTATATTCAAAAGCCTTCGGAACAACAAGTGTTGGAAGGAAGCGGTTTAATTGTTCCGAAACGGCATGCAGTCGATGTTTTTTCATTGACGGCGGAAGAGTGGAGCGATACGCAGGAACTCCTATTGAAGGCAAAAGTCCATTTGGAAGGGCGGCATGGACATGATGGTTATTCAGTGGGCTGGAATACTGGAAAAACAGGCGGTCAATCGATTCCACATGCACATTTACACGTCATTCCACGCTTTTCGGACGAGCCTCATGCAGGAAAGGGCATTCGTTATTGGATTAAACAACAAGACAATCGCCGGTAATCCCAAATTGTCCACAATTCTGTAACTCATAAAATTGACGGTTTGGGTTATGATGGAAGAGTAGATTCAAAAAGTAGGAGTGGACATTTCATGAAAAAACGATTCATGCTCGTCTTGTTTGCCATGACACTCGTCGTTGCAGCATGTGGTCAAAAAGCAGATACAGACCATGAAAAAGGTCAATTAGAAGTAGGGCAACAACAGCAATTGCCAAACGGTGATTTGCAGGAAGTAACGGCATCTGCCGCTGAATTACCAGCGTTTTTGGATGATAAATCAGAAGAAATGCGCCTTGTCTATCAAGTTGCAGGTACAGCAACGGACATCCTTGATTATATGCCATGCTATTGCGGTTGCGGCGATAGTGCAGGACATGAAAGTAACAAAAACTGTTTCCTCGATGAGATTCGCGAAGACGGATCTGTTGTGTGGGACGACCACGGCACACGCTGCCAAGTTTGTCTTGAGATTGCGATACAATCTGTGAAGATGACACAGGAAGGCAAGTCGTTAACAGAAGTACGTAATTTTATTGATGAAACCTATAAAGAAGGCTATGCGAAACCAACGGATACGAAGATGCCGTCTTAAATAGTTAGCAAAAAAGCAGACACAATCGCGTGTCTGCTTTTCTGTTATTTAATATACGTATCGCTCACCAAATGGTCTTCCAAAATGTCTGTCGGGATTTCAAATGTCCGAATGCCCATGTAGCCCGGTGCAATCTCATATTTGTCGAATGAAATGACGAGCTTATTGTTGTCTGTAATATAGAATGATTGGCTCGGCAGGATTGTTTTAAATTCTGAACCGAACTCGTCCGCCGTAAAGTAGATGACATTTTCATCTGCAGCCATTTGCCGTGCCATTTCATCGACGATGTAAGAATTGATAGCCTCGATGTATTGATCGTCTTTAAAAAGACTTGGTAAAGTGATTAAAATGCTGTTTTGTTTATCAATCGTGTCGTATTTCATAGTCGTGGAGGAAGATGCGACGGTGTTTACTTCGTAACGAGCAATGGATAATAGTTGGTCGTTATCTGTTAATATTTCGTACCCCGAGTCGACACCAAGATGTCCGCCGCCAGCCTTTTCCATTTCCGCAACGTCCTGCTCAAACTGTTCGAAGAGTTTTTTGTTTTCTGCAATGTACTTGTCGTTCAATGTTGCTTGTAGCTCTTTATCTGCCAATCCTTCAATTGCCGGTATAGCAAGATCCGCTTGATACGTTTCTTTATCCACGGTCAATTGTTGTACGGTTAAGACATTGACGATTGCGCCAAGCCCAGGAACGTTGGCCATCGCCTGTGCGAATGACGGACTCATATTGATGCTACCTATGAAAAGAGCAGCTGCCGCGGCGGCACCAATTGTCCACTGTTTTACAACGGGACGTTTCTTCTGTGAAGCCTTTGCCTTTTGAATGGACGCATTGACAACATCCTCTAATTCAGGTGGGATTTCTATGTCATTGTAATCCTTTTTTAACTTATCTAGTTTCTTCATCACCTAAACTCCTCTCCAATTTCGATGCGTAGTTTCTTCAAAGCTGCATATAATCTCGTTTTGACCGTATTGACATTATCGCCCGTCACTTCGGCGATTTCATCAATTTTCAAATCCTCGAAAAATCGTAGAATGATAAGGCTCTTATATTTCGGCGGTAGCTGGTCAATGGCGTTTTGCAGATCAATATCGGTGATGTCATCTTCCAATTGCGGTAAAAAGCTATCGAGAATTACATCGTCCATTACGGTTACCCGCTGATGCTTGCGAATAAAATCAATGGCGGTATTGACAACAATCCGATAAAACCACGTTTTCATATAAGCTGGTTCATCGAGTCGATCTACTGAATGTAGCGCTTTTACAATGGCATCTTGTACAATATCGAGTGCATTTTCTTTATTGCGTACATAGCTATACGCCAGCCGATAATGGGCTTCACGGTTATCGACTATAAATTGTTCTACGAGTTTAAACTTCTCATTTTTTGTCATGACAAACAATTCACCTTCTCCAATTTTCAACATGTCGCGAACACGTTACAGTTATTTGACGGGTGGTAGGCGTGGAAAGTTTGATTTGCAATTAGAATCGTAATGCCGCAATTACAGGTTTAGCTTAGGCATTTCTTGTGTAATTTCTGCAAAAGGCGCAGAAATTACACAAACCGGACTCTTCGTTGTCCGGTTTGCAATTAAAAGTAGAAAGTTGGAATTACAGGTTTAGTTTGAGCATTTCTTTTGATTAGACAACCTAGCCTAGTTCACAGAATTTTTTGTAAGACAATCGTAAAGCTATGGTAAAATAAATACAAGAGCAAGGGAGTGAGTGTAATGAAGGATATACCATTTGTTGCGTCATGGAGCGGTGGGAAAGATTCCGCGATGGCGTATTATCGGGCGATGAAAGCGGGGGGCATTCCGCAACGACTGTGGACGATGTTTGAAGAGGATAAAGAGCGGTCGAAATCACATGCATTACCTTTTGAAGTTGTTGAAGCGCAAGCGGAAAAATTGGGTATTCCATTGATGATTCGGGGAGCAAGCTGGAGTGGCTATGAGGAGCAGTTTTTAGATGCCATGCAGTCATGCAAGGAGCTCGGCATTGACCATGCTGTTTTCGGAGATATTGACCTTGAAGATCATTTACAATGGGTGCAGAAAACCTGTGCAAAGGTTGCTATGGAAGCGGTGCACCCGTTATGGCTGGAGCCTCGCCGTAGTTTGTTAGAGGAGTTCGTGGCGGCAGGATTCGAGGCTTATATTGTCGTTGTTAATACAAAAATGATGCCGGCACATTTCGTTGGCCGTAAATTTACGGTAGAGCTAATGGATGAATTGGATGCACTTGGTATTGATTCGTGTGGAGAATCTGGTGAATTCCATACGGTTGTTGTAGACGGGCCAATTTTCAGTGAGCGTGTGCCCGTCGTGTTTTCGGGACAGCATGAAAGGGATGGCTATGTGTTTTTGGATGTTACACTTAGAAAATAGGTGTGAATGATGAATTACGACAACATATTTATGGGTTTGGAACGTAATTCCAGCGGAACGGGGTGTTTTCGTTGCAGGTGAAAAGCTGGAGATGGCTTTTAACAGTCGTGCTGATGTTAGTGGCGTGTTCTCCGATGGTTCATCCTTCTACGGTTTATCCCGAAGAAATGCCAAAGGAGTTCGATTTTAGTGTGGAGTATGGGGTGGACGGCAAGCAGAAGGTTGATACGTTTACGGATACCGTTGTGAAGGATTTGGTGATAGACGGCGTAGTGGAGACATCTATAGCGTTAACGGATGAGGAAATGCAGGATGTTTATAATAAAATGGTTGCGCTCGATATCATGGGGAAGCTGGATTTTGAAGAGGATGAAAATGCACAATGTGCGTCTGAACCTCAATTACGAACGGAATGGGTCGTTCATCTAAATGGGGATTTGAGGATCATTCGGTATACGTTGCTTTGTAGTGATACACCGGATTCACAATCTATTATGCATTTACAGGAATATGTTCATTCCCTTATGGTGGCGAAAGAAAAGTATCAACAGCTCCCAGAGTCGAATGGCTATTATGAATAAATCAATAAACTGGGGGATTGACGTATGACACAGTTTGACAATACTTACTCCGAAGCGTTCCAACTATTTGATAATGGTCAGCTAGAAGAAGCGGAAACGCTTTACAGAGAATGTCTTTACTTGTCGGATAATGATTTAGAGAAAGAGATGCGCTCCTTACATGGACTAGGTTTTACGCTCGCGATGCAAGAGAGGTTTGCAGAAAGCCTCGATTGTTATAAAAGGGTCCTTGCAATTTCGCAGATAAAACAAAATGTATCTGATGAAGCAATTGCATATCATCAAATTGGGATGGTATACCGCTTGGAAAAGGATTATGCGCAAGCTTTGCAAGCGTTCGGACAGGAGAAGGAGTTAAGAGAAAGGTTGCTACCGGAAGATTTCATAGGTTTTTCTGCAAATGCTTATGAATTTGGCATCATTGCACTTGCGGAAAATCGACTATCAGAGAGCAAACGATTTTTTGAAGAAGCATTGCATCAAGGTCAACAAGCGAATGATTTGATGTGTATTGCCTGTGCGCAAAGAGGAAAAGGGCAATATTTTGTAGCGAACGGAGAAATTGACAATGCGGCAGAGGCTTTTTCGATGAGTATTTCGGCTTTTGAACAAGCTGGTGTGGAAAATGCGGCACAAGAAGTACGCTTGATGCGACAGGAATTTTGTTATGGCGAAAAATTACAGTAGAAATATTTTTACGTTTTGACTATTTATGGTCAAAGCCATAAAAGAGAGCGGAGGTCTGATAAATTTGAAGTTACAAAAATGTAATCACTGCAATGCTCAATTTACCAGGGGGGAAATCAATAAATCTCTTTGGCTAGCCTATCGACCAATTGTCTGCACACAGTGTGGTACAAAACATAAAGTACTAATTGCTTCAAGACTTTTGTCCGTTGTAGTTACTGTACCTTTTGCTTTATTAGGAATATATCTAGTGAATAATTACAATCAGTCTCTATTATCGGTACTATCCATCATTATTCCCTTGACCCTTTTAGCGTCTGTGATCTCCCCTTATTTGGTGAGATATAGTGATGATTATTGAATGTAAATTAGTTGGAATGAAGCGATCTATGTAAAGGAGAGGTTCGTCATTCACCCGACAATAAGTGTAACAAGCCATTTAGAAGAGGATGGCTCAATTACAATGTCATTAAAGGACATCGATATAGTTGAAAATGCAGATTCAATCGAAGGCGTTACCGATTTGATAGCGGACTCGCTCATTGATTATGCACAAGAATATATGGATTCATTTTCAAAGTATTATAACTCGGCGAATCGCAAAGCTCATTTGCCATTCGTTTTAAAAGTAATTGCACAACCAGATTGTGAAGCCGTCAAGGCGCTTATTCATTATGCTTAATTGGATAGGCATTGAACATTTTTATGAACTTAATGATTATATTAATTGTTTGAAATTAGCAACCCCTATCTACAATTGTCGAAAGCCGCAAACATAGACAGGGGTTACTAATTTATCTCAACAAATCACCCAATTCCTTCTCCAAAAACGGTTCGGCATTCAGCAAGTTTTTGAATGAAGTGTAGCGTGTAAAGTCATCCATCGACGGCTTCCGTCCTGTCTGATAGGCCCGTATCAAGACGTTTTTCGGTGTATGCTCCATATCAATAAACTCCAGCAATTGTGCTTCGTAGCCGACTAGCGTTAATAGCTCGGCGCGGATAGAGTCGGTGGCAAGTGCAGCGAATCGTTCTTTGATAAGTCCGTGCTGAAGCATAACATCGAGCTCCGGAGAATTGATTTGCGAGAACAATTCATGCTGGCAGCAAGGAACGCTCAAGATAACTTTTGCCCCCCATTTGACTGCGCGAGCAAGCGCCATATCGGTCGCGACATCACAAGCATGTAGCGTGACGACCATATCGACAGATGTTTCGTCGTTGTAGTCATTAATATCACCGACAAGAAACTCCAAATCGTCGTAGCCAAGATCTTGCGCGATGCGACTACATTCCTCAATCACTTCTTTTTTCAAATCAAGCCCAGTCACCTTAATATCGAGCCCTTTTTCGATGCTTAAGTAATGATAGAGCGCGAACGTCAAATAGGATTTCCCGGAGCCGAAATCGAGAATACGCACAGTACGGTCCTTTGGTAAATGAGCAAGGGAATCATCAATGAATTCGACGAAGCGATTGATTTGCCTAAACTTATCGTGCTTTTGCTTTTTTACTTTGCCATCGGGTGTTTGGACGCCGAGTCGTACAAGAAATGGATACGGCGTATTTTCATCTAATAAATAATTTTTCTTGCGATTATGTGACAGATCAGCCACTTTACCAGAGTTCACTTTGTCCGATTTCCACATCACTTTGAACTTTTTGGATAGTTGGACATGGATTTTTTCATCCGAAAACTCAGCATGGATTTGCTTGAAACGCACAAGCAGTTGTTGTAAATGTCCCGATAATTCTTCAGGTGTGACGTTTTCGTGTTTTAAGATACGTTCAAACTGATATTCAAATTGAATATGTAGCTGTCCTTTTATTTCCACAGGCTTCACTTTTATACGCTTCAACTCGTCCGACTTTGTTCGGGGCTGGCTGATCGTTGCGTTAATGAAAGCCCCATCTGTCATCCGACGTGTGAGTTCTTCTAGTAATTCTTCGAACTGCATATTTATCTCTCCTAAGTCAATCGGGTTAGTTATTCAAAAAAATCTTTAGAATAAGATTAACAGATTTGATTAGTGATAAACAGCTATTTACACGACGAGAAAAAGCGTATTCCTTGCCAACCCCAAGAAATGCGCTTTTCCACAAGAGGAGGTATTATTTCGGTGGCGTATCTACGATGTTGGGCGCCTGCCGTATGTTGTCACCTTACCATTAAGATTCCCCAAAATAAGAATATTAAACCTTATCGATTTAATTGTATTTGCAAAACACAATCATCAGTCATCAAAGATATACGCATGTCGAAACGCTATTATTTCCCGGGGAATTTATCGGAAATAACATGAACTTGTCGTTGCTTGTTTGTTTGGAAAATATTGTTTTATAGAAAAAGTTAAAAAAACTATCTTAAATTTCCCGGGAAGATGGTATGATACAAATAGATTTTTAAAAGGAGGTTTTACAATTGACGAATGAAATGTATCAATTAATTTCTATTGTGTTGTACATGGCCGCGATGATTTTTATCGGTTGGTACGCTTTTAAACGTACATCTAATCTAACGGATTATATGCTTGGCGGACGTGCGCTTGGTCCAGCTGTAACCGCTCTCAGTGCTGGTGCGGCAGATATGTCGGGTTGGTTGCTTATGGGATTACCAGGTGCAATCTATTTGAATGGCTTGGTTGAAGCTTGGATTGCTGTCGGATTGACAGTCGGTGCGTATTTGAACTGGGTATTTGTAGCGCCACGTCTACGTGTCTATACACAAGTATCAAGCGATTCCATTACAATTCCAAGTTATTTGGAAAGTCGCTTGAAAGATAAATCACGTCTGTTACGGATTGCTTCTGGTATCATCATTCTTATTTTCTTTACGTTTTATGTATCTTCAGGAATGGTTGCGGGCGGGAAGTTCTTCCTTAGCTCATTTGGTTTAGATTATCATCTTGGTCTGTTAATTGTTTCAGGTGTCGTTATTTTCTATACATTATTCGGTGGATTTTTGGCAGTCAGTTATACAGATGTCGTACAAGGGGTTGTTATGTTTTTTGCTCTTCTTCTTGTACCAATTGTAGGCGTTTTCATTACAGGTGGATTTGCAGAAACGACGGAAAGTATTCGTGCTGTTGATCCTCAATTGTTGAATTTTGTATCAGGAGCATCGTTCCTTGGTATTCTGTCAGCTGTTGCCTGGGGACTAGGCTATTTTGGACAACCACATATTATCGTTCGTTTCATGGCACTTACTTCGCATAAAGAAGCGAAGAAAGCACGTCGTATCGGAATTAGCTGGATGTTCTTGAGTTTATTCGGTGCGGTTGCGACTGCACTTATTGGGATCGCTTACTATCAACAAAATACAAATGCATCGTTGGAAGACGCTGAAACCGTATTCATTGTTCTTGGACAGATTATTTTCCATCCATTTATCGCGGGGATTATGCTGGCAGCTGTTCTTGCTGCAGTTATGAGTACAATTTCTTCTCAACTGATTGTATCTTCTTCAGCACTTGTTGAGGATTTATACAAAACGTTTATGAAGAAAGATGCGACAGATAAGCATTATGTCTTTTTAGGAAGAATGGCTGTTTTGATTGTTTCTATTATTGCGATGGTGCTTGCGTGGCCTAATAACGAGTCCATTTTAAGCATCGTGGCATTTGCATGGGCTGGTTTTGGCGCCGCATTTGGTCCAATCATTTTACTGTCTCTCTACTGGCGTAAACTGACGACACAAGGAGCACTTGCAGGTATGATTACAGGAGCAATTACGGTTATGATCTGGGGAAATGTCGTGGCGTTAAAATCGTTGATGTATGAGATTGTTCCTGGTTTCTTACTTTGTTTAATTGCCGCAGTAATTGTTAGTAATATGACATACAAGAAAAATGCAGACATTGAAAAGGAATTTGATGCAGCGATGAAAATTTTGAAAGAAGATAAGTAAAATGGAAAGCCTGTGGTGTATACTGCAGGCTTTTCTTCTATTCGGAAAGAGGGATTGGGCTTATGAAACTTGATCATGTTGTGTATTTTACGAATCGTACGCCAAATGAGTGGGTAGCGGAACAACAGCATGCTGTTGTAGGCGGTTGCCATGAGCAATGGGGAACGTATAATGCGTTGTTATATGTGAAAAATGCTTATATCGAATGGCTGTCCGTTGAACGACCGGAAGTTGCAGAGCAGGTGAATCATCCATTGACGAGGTTATTACTACACGACCTTAAAGAAGGCGAAGGCTGGGGGACGATTTGCCTATCTGTCGATGATATTAAGCAATTTAATGAGGACATTAACAATAAAGGATTCAACACATCTGGCGTACTTTCTGCAGAACGAAGAACGGCTACTGGCCAATTGCGAAAGTGGAAAATGCTATTTGTCGATCAACCCGTTTCAAATGAATTGCCGTATCCATTTTTTATCGAGTGGGAGGATGCGGAGGATATTCGTTTTGCTAAGCTACGTGAAGAAGGCACGATTTCCTCGGCTAATGAACAACTTAAAATTACAGAGTGTGTGTTCAGTGTAGAGGATCCGTTGAGAGAGACGGCGGAGTGGGCGATTTTATTGTCCAAAAAAGTGGGGAACGCTGATGATATTGCTTTGTCCAATGTCTTGTTGAAATTTGTGGAACATGAAGGTGGTAAGGATAGATTGACGGATGTTGTCATTGGGCAGGCTAATTAGCAAAGAAATCGCCCCAATTGGTGCGTGAATCTGCATATGGTAAGATAAATGGACCTATGGTAAGGCTAGAGAGGGGGTGACAGCAGTTAAAAATATTTTATAAAAAGTTGTAAACGAACGTTTGTTTTTATTTGCGGAAGGGTAAATAAACTAAAACCAGTTAATTTGTCTGTAAAGAAAGCGAGGTTTTAGTCAATGATTACGTCGATGAAAGTGATGTTAAAACCAAATAACAAGCAGCTTTCGAAACTATTTCAATACGCAGGAACAAGTCGATTTGCTTACAACTGGGCATTAGGTCAACAGCAAGAAAACTATAAAAATGGTGGAAAGTTTTTATCAGATAACCTGTTGAGAAAACGTTTCACACAGCTAAAAAAAATAGATGATTATCACTGGTTGACTGGCATCAGCAATAACGTACCAAAGCAAGCGATAAAAGATGCTTGCGGTGCCTACAAAAAATTCTTCAATGGGAAAGCGAAGCATCCAACATTCAAATCG
>NZ_JAWLIQ010000029.1:0-39677 GCF_033485175.1 Sporosarcina sp. YIM B06819
AGCAATAACGTACCAAAGCAAGCGATAAAAGATGCTTGCGGTGCCTACAAAAAATTCTTCAATGGGAAAGCGAAGCATCCAACATTCAAATCGAAAAAAGGAACCGTGCCAAGCTTTTACCAAGATCCATTGAAAATCCGATTTACAGCAACGCGTGTAAAAGTGGAAGGATTTGCTGAAAACAAGCGGAAAAATAAGCAACAGCTAAACTGGATTCGACTTGTTGAGAAAGACCGGATTCCTCGCGGAAAAGGTGTGAAATATGTCAATCCTCGCATTAGGTTCGATGGTTTACATTGGTGGATTTCTGTAGGGGTCATCGTTTATACCTGTCAGGAATACTCGAAGAACGAAGGTATTGGGATTGACTTAGGTCTTATCAACTTAGGGATTTGCTCGGATGGCGCTGTCTATCCGAACATTAATAAAACGAAAAAAGTGAGAACACTAGAAAAGAAAAAGCGGCGGTTACAGCGCAAGGTATCTCGAAAATACCAATCTAATATGGAGGGAGAACGTTACAAGAAAACGTGTAACATTATAAAAAGTGAACAACAACTTATAACTATTTCAAGACGACTAACGAATATTCGTCAAAACTACTTGCATCAAATCACTTCTGAAATCGTGAACCGAAAACCAAGGTTTATCGTATTAGAAGATTTGAATGTAAGTGGGATGATGAAAAATAAACATCTAGCCAAGGCGGTTCAGCAACAGAAATTTCATGAATTTAGAAGACAAGTGGAGTATAAAAGTGAGCGGAATGGCGTTCAATTCATACTTGCGGATAGATGGTATCCCTCTTCTAAATTATGTTTTCAATGCGGGCAGTTGAAAAAAGATTTAAAGCTGTCAGACCGTCTATACATTTGTCCGTGTGGGAACAGGACAGATAGGGATGTTCAAGCAGCATTGAATTTAAAGCGCTACGGTGAAAAGAGTACAACATGTCTGCGAATAAGCATGTAAATACTTGTAAGATGTTTACCGATTCGTTAGTCGGGAATGGAAGGCTTTGGAGAATTATATCAAATGCAAGTAGCGAGAAAGCGGCGAAAGCAGATTCGATGAAGAAGCAATGAAACTTAAAAGTTAGGTGTTTATGGCTTTTTATAAGTTTTCTGTAACGGTCGTTGGATGGAAGTGTTAGTGGAACGTGCGGTGCTTGTCGGGGTACATGAGCAAAAAGATGAGCATTTCGCCTATGCGATGGAAGAATTGAAAAATCTGGCGGAAGCGATTGCTGTTGAGGTGGTCGGTGAAGTGACGCAAAACTTAGAACGTCGCCATCCCTCTCATTATGTGGGCAAAGGGAAAATTGAAGAAATCCGTCATTTCTACGAAGAATTGGATGCCAATTTGGTGATTTTTAATGATGAACTGTCGCCATCGCAAATTCGTAATATGGAGCAAGAATTGCAGTGTAAAGTTATTGATCGAACGATGCTGATCTTGGATATTTTCGCAAGGCGTGCGAGAACGAATGAGTCTCGGATGCAGGTTGAACTAGCTCAGTTGCAATATATGTTACCACGTCTTGTTGGTTTACGTGCTTCACTTGGGCGGCAAGGCGGCGGTACGGGTGGTGGACTCCAAAATAAAGGTGCTGGGGAAACAAAGCTTGAACTTGACCGCCGTAAAATTGAAGACCAGATTGCCAAATTGCGACGTGATTTGGATCATGTCAAAGATCAGCGAGACACACAGCGTAAGCAGCGTAAGAAAAGTGGCACGCCTGTTGTGTCGATTGTGGGCTATACCAACGCAGGTAAGTCAACGCTGATGAACAAGTTGTTAATGAAGATGGATGCAGACAATGCGAAACAAGTATATGAAGAAGATATGTTGTTTGCGACACTGGATACGTCTGTCCGCAATGTGAAGCTGATTGATAATAAGCAATTTATTTTAACGGATACGGTTGGTTTTGTATCTAGGCTTCCCCATCATCTTGTCAAAGCATTCCGTTCGACGTTGGAAGAAGCGCGAGATGCGGATCTTCTTCTGCATGTCGTTGATGTGTCGAATACGGAGCATGGCTATATGATGGAAGTGACGAATGAGACTTTGCAGGCGGTAGGCGTGGAGAATGTGGAAACGCTGAATGTTTATAATAAGGCAGATCTTGCAGGTATTCGTTATCCAGAAGTGAGCGATGATAGTGTTTGGCTTTCTGCTAAAGAAGGACAAGGGCTGGACGAGCTTATTGAATTAATTAAGAAAAAGATTTTTGGACAATATAATACGTGTAAATTGCTAATTCCCTTTGACCGTGGGGATATCGTGTCCTATTTGAATGATAAAGCGAATGTGAAGAGCACGGAGTACGAAGAAGAGGGAACGCTGATGACGGTGGAAATGGATGTTTCCGAGCGGACGAAGTTTGAGCAGTTTATCGTTAGTTATTAAAAAGCTATAAAAAAACAGCACCGCATGACAATAACTGTCATGCGGTGCTGTTTTCTATATATGAGAAAGGGGGTGGGATAATAGAAGTATACCCGCTTACTCAAGAATTAAACCTCCTGAAATTGATTATTATGCAGTCTTGCAAAAATCCCGCCTTGATTGACCAACTCGTCGTATTTACCGTCTTCCGCAATGCCATCTTCTGTGACGACGATGACACGGTCTGCATCACGAATGGTAGCTAAGCGGTGTGCGATAACAAGTGTTGTCCGATTTTCGGCTAGTTCGGCGAGTGATTGCTGAATAATGCGCTCTGTTTCCGTATCGAGTGCGGATGTCGCTTCATCTAAAATTAGAATCGGTGGGTTTTTCAAAAACATACGGGCAATCGCAAGACGTTGCTTCTGGCCGCCTGATAATTTCAAGCCACGTTCTCCAATTTGCGTTTCGTAGCCATCAGGGAGTGAAGAAATGAAATCTTCAAGATGGGCTTTCTGTGCCGCTTCAAACACTTCTTCATCTGTCGCCTCTAATTTTCCGTAGGCAATATTCTCTTTGATCGTTCCAGTGAATAAAAAGACATCTTGTTGGACGATCCCGATTTGGGAGCGCAACGAATGCTGCGTCAAATCGCGAATGTCCAAGCCATCAATAGCGATCGAGCCTTCACTGACATCGTAAAAACGTGGGATGAGTGAACAAATGGTTGTTTTCCCAGCACCAGATGGCCCGACGAATGCGACGGTTTGTCCTGCATGAATGTTCAAATTGATGCCGTTTAGTACAGCTTTGTTGTCATCATACTGGAAATGGACATCATCGAAGACGATGTTGCCGTTTAGATGAGGCACAGCAATGGCAGTTGTCCGGTCTTGAATTTCAGGCTCCTGTTCAATCAAATCAAGGAACCTACGGAAACCGGCCATTCCTTTTGGATAAAGCTCGAGTAGCGCACTAATCTTATCAACAGGTTTGATCAGCACATTGACAAAAAGGACAAAGCTGACAAGTTCACCCGTCGACAGATTGCCGGTGTGGACGAACCGAGCACCAACAACGAGTACGATGAGCGTTACTAACCGAGTCATCATGAACATGCTCGAATGCGTCCAAGCCATCACCTTATAGGCGACTAACTTTGCGATTCGGAAATTACCATTGTCTTCACGAAAACGTGCAATTTCAAACTCTTCGTTTGTGAAGGATTTAACGACACGCGACCCTGCAACCGAGTCTTCGACACGTGCATTGACATCCGCAATTTTGCCATACATGTTTTGCCACGCTGCATTCATTTTCTTGTTGCAGAATGTTACAAGGACAATAAGGAATGGCACCATGACGATGGCGATAATGGCGAGCTCTGGGTTAATGGTATACATAATAACAAACGCACCGATAACGGTCATGATCGCGATGAAAACATCCTCTGGTCCATGGTGAGCCAGTTCCCCAATGTCGAATAAATCATTCGTAATCCGGCTCATAATGTGGCCCGTTTTCGTATTGTCGAAAAATCGGAATGATTGCCGATGCACATGATTGAATAGCTGCTGGCGCATATCGGTTTCGATATTGATACCCAACTTGTGGCCTAAATAACTTACGACATATTGCAAGACTGTACTGAGTAAGTAAACAAGTAGCAGTAAAATACTGACTGTGATGACAGTTCCCCAATTTCCTGTCGGCAACAAATCGTCGATAAACCATTTAACCGCAACGGGGAAGGCGAGATCGAGTAATGCGACGAAAATAGCACTTGAAAAGTCGATGATGAACAATCGTTTATGCGGCTTATAATAAGAAAAGAATTTCTTTAACATACAGTAAAATCCTCCCTCTCCTTTGATAATGGTTAGTATAGCGGATTTTGTTTAGGAAGACGACTTATTTATTTCTAGAATCGAAGTAAATAGAGGAGATAATGGATTTATGCAAGATAGTCGAGTTCTTGTAAAAGGTAGTTCATTTTGCGGGCAGGGTAGTCCAGTTTGGGAAATAGGCATACCAGTTTTCGCAAAAGACAAAGAGGCTTCAACGGAATTGTATGGTTATCCGAAATCATTGGCCGTCGGTGGCTGTGTACTCTCTATTTTCTCATAACGATGATTATCATTGATAATCATTTTCATTTATTCGTTGACACGGCTTTCTATCATGCTATAATTGAATTTGCAGCTAATTGATAACCATTTTCAGTGCGGGTATTCTCAATTAGATGCAAATAATCGATATCGGTGATACCTATGAAGAAACGTTATTTGATTGTCGCAGTTATCATTCTTTCATTCCTATCGCTTTTTGTAGGAGTGAGCCGTATTACGCCGATGGATCTGCTGGATTTCAAATCGGAACAAACGGAAATATTCTTAATTAGCCGTCTGCCAAGACTGGTCGCCATTCTCCTTGCAGGAGCAGGGATGAGTATTGCAGGTCTCATTATGCAGCAGCTGAGCCGGAACAAATTTGTTTCTCCGACGACAGCAGGGACGCTGGATGCAACACGTCTTGGGATTCTTGTCTCGATGTTGTTGTTTGCGAACGCATCCACGATTGAAAAAATGATTGTTGCATTTGCATTTGCGCTTGCCGGCACGCTGCTGTTTATGCAAATACTTGACCGTATTAAATTCAAGGATGCAATTTTCATTCCACTCGTAGGGCTGATGTTCGGAAATATCCTATCGTCAATCACGACGTTTTTCGCATATAAGGCGAATGTCATCCAAAACATGTCGGCATGGCTACAAGGTGATTTTTCGATGATCATGAAAGGACGTTACGAACTTCTATACATAAGTATTCCGGTGCTCATCATTACTTATCTCTACGCCAATCGATTTACGGTTGCAGGAATGGGTGAAGATTTCTCAAAGAATCTCGGGCTTGCTTATCGACGGATTGTCAATATCGGACTTATATTAGTTGCACTCATTACGACAACTGTCGTATTAACAGTTGGAATGATTCCATTTCTTGGCTTGATCATTCCGAATATCGTCTCCTTATTTAAAGGAGATCATTTACAAAAAACATTGCCGCATACCGCATTACTCGGAGCGAT
Organism: Sporosarcina sp. YIM B06819; assembly: GCF_033485175.1. NCBI lineage: Bacteria > Bacillati > Bacillota > Bacilli > Caryophanales > Caryophanaceae > Sporosarcina > Sporosarcina sp. YIM B06819. Next base: position 5,480 of record NZ_JAWLIQ010000029.1, read on the forward strand.
TTTCCTACTCATTTGCGATATTTTGGGTAGAGTACTCATTTATCCGTATGAGATTTCAATTAGTTTGATGGTTGGGGTCATTGGTAGTGCAATATTCCTCTATTTGCTGTTTAGGAGGAAGGCCTATGCGTAACTCAACGAAGCTGCTTATACTCACTGTTTTTGCACTAGGTTTTTGCGGTCTGTATTTGTTCCAAGGTTTAAATGGCAGTTATGACTATGCGTTACCGCGTCGAGGCATTAAAGTGTTGGCCATGGCCATTACAGGTGTTGCAATCGCCTATTCGACGGTCATCTTCCAGACGATTACGAATAACCGAATTTTGACACCGAGTATTATGGGACTTGATTCGCTGTATTTATTGTTACAGACCGGCCTCATTTTCATTCTCGGTTCAGGGCATGTAACCATCGTCAACAAGCATGTGAACTTTGTATTATCTGTCGGGACAATGATTGTTTTTGCGCTTATCCTTTACCGTTTTTTATTCCGCGGTGGAAAACAGCCAATCTATTTCCTACTACTTGTCGGAATCATTGTCGGAACATTCTTTGGCAGTATTTCAACATTCCTGCAAGTGCTCATTGATCCGAATGAATTCATGCGTGTGCAAGATAAGATGTTTGCCAGTTTCAACAACGTTAGTGGGGAACTTGTTTGGTGGGCACTCGCCATCGTCATTATTTCGTTGGTCATAGGTTGGCAATCCTTCAATGATCTTGACGTGCTATCACTTGGAAGAGATACCGCCATTAACCTGGGCGTATCTTACGATAAAGTCGTCAAGACAATGTTAGTCCTGTCTGCCGTACTTATTGCAGTGTCGACTGCACTTGTCGGTCCAATCACGTTTTTCGGTTTGATTGTTGCGAATTTGTCTTATCAGTTCTTTAAAACATATAAGCATTCTGTGTTGATTGCTGGTGCATCTGTCATGAGTGTTATCGCCCTTGTTGGTGGACAATGGGTCGTTGAACGAGTCTTTACATTCTCAACGACGCTCAGTGTCATCATTAACTTTATAGGCGGCATTTACTTCATCTATCTACTATTAAAGGAGAGTCGATCTACTTGATCCAAGTCCGTGAGCTATCGAAGTTTTATGGTAAAAAAGCGGTCGTTGAAAAGGTCAGTGTCAATATCCATCGAGGTAAGATTACCTCTTTCATCGGGCCGAACGGTGCGGGGAAATCGACGCTTCTGTCAATGGTGAGTCGTCTTCTCGATGCAGATACAGGTGAAGTACTTGTGGATAAAGACGATGTGAAGAAGATGAAGTCAAATGAGTTTTCAAAACGGGTATCCATTTTGAAGCAATCGAACTACATGAATGTCCGACTAACAATTCGTGAGTTGGTATCATTTGGACGATTCCCGCATTCAAGGGGAAGGTTGACGGCAGAGGATGTTCGGGTTGTCGATCAGGCCATGAATTATATGGACCTGATGGATATGCAGCATGATTACCTCGACGAATTATCAGGTGGGCAGCGCCAGCGCGCATTCATCGCAATGGTTATCGCGCAAGATACGGATTACATTCTACTTGACGAACCGCTTAATAATCTCGATATGAAGCATTCTGTGCAGATTATGAAAATCTTGAGAAGACTTGTTGACGAACTAGGCAAAACAGTCGTTATTGTCTTGCATGATATTAACTTTGCATCTGTCTATTCGGATCGCATTGTTGCGTTGAAGGATGGTCGTGTGGTCAAAGATGGACCTACGAATGACATTATTACTTCTGACGCATTAAAAGAAATTTACGATATGGATATTCCTATTAAACAAATGGCTAACTGCCGCATATGTGTGTACTTCGATTCTTGAAGGCGTAAAGCGCAGGGGAAACTAAACTAAAATATAAAAGGATGGGTATATATGAAGAAACTTATAATGGCATTGATGATGATTGCACTAATGGCTCTACTTATTGCTTGCGGAGCAAAAGATGAAGGTTCAGCCGATAAAACGTCTGGCAGTAACGCGGAACCAGAAGTTGAAGGCACAGAAGAATCAACAGAACCGGAAATCCTTACAATTAAGCACAAACTTGGTGAAACAGAAGTAGCGAAAAATCCTGAAAAAGTCGTAGTCTTCGATTTCGGTATGCTCGACACACTTGACGAACTAGGTATTGAAGTAGCAGGTCTTCCTCAATCGAACGTTCCAGCATATTTGTCAAAATATGAGGATGCAAAGTATGCGAACTTGGGTAGCTTGAAAGAGCCGGACTTCGAAGCGATTCATGCATTGCAACCAGATGTAATTTTCATTTCTAATCGACAAGCAGAGTTATACGAAGATCTAAGTGAAATTGCACCAACTGTCTTTGTTGGCGTAGATACAGCACGTTATATGGAGTCGTTTAAAGAGAACATGGCAGTCGTAGCTGAACTGTTTGATAAGGAAGCTGAAATGACAGCTGAACTTGCTGATATCGATGCACAGATTGCTGCAATCAATGAAAAAACGGTTGCTGATGATGACAAAGCATTGATTGTGCTTGGTAGCGAAGGGAAAGTAAGTGCCTATGGACCGAGCTCACGTTTCGGACTAATTCATGATGTCTTTGGTTTTAAAGCGGCAGATGAAAAAATCGAAGTTTCTACACATGGTCAAAATATTACGTTTGAATATATTCTTGAAACAAACCCAGATGTATTATTCGTGATTGACCGTGATGCAGCGGTAGGCGGCGAAGCAAGTGCAAAAGATTCAATCGAAAATGAGTTAGTGATGAAAACAAATGCTTATAAAAACGGTAAAATCGTTTACTTGAATGCAGAATACTGGTATCTTTCAGGTGGCGGACTTCTTTCAATGAAAGAAATGGTTAAAGAAGTAGAAGCAGGATTGTAACAAGTATAAAAGGGTTGGTTCACTTTTTAGTGAATCAATCCTTTTTTTGTGGAGAAACTCATTGTGTGGAGTTGTAATAAGAGATATAATGACAATTGTCAAGACACTACGGTTTTCAGCGAGGAGCAAACAGATTGTGAGCAAAAAGCATGAGGGCATTTCTAGAAATAAATTATTAGGGCTTGCTGGAACTGGCTGGATGTTCGATGCAATGGATGTCGGCATCTTGTCGTTTGTCATTGCAGCATTGGCAATAGAGTGGCAGCTGTCACCTGCCGAGATGGGTTGGATAGGTAGTGTAAACTCGATTGGGATGGCTGTTGGGGCGTTAGGATTTGGGATATTAGCGGATCGGATTGGACGCAAGAATGTCTTTATGATAACGCTAGTCCTGTTTTCTGTTGCCAGCGGGTTATCGGCTCTGACGATGACATTGACTGCGTTTCTGATTTTACGCTTTTTCGTAGGGGCTGGACTTGGGGGGGAACTGCCAGTTGCTTCGACGCTAGTATCGGAAAGTGTGGCAGCGCATGAACGAGGACGTGTCGTTGTGTTACTGGAAAGTTTTTGGGCGGCAGGCTGGTTGATTGCCGCGCTCATTGCATACTTTGTTATTCCGCATTTCGGTTGGAGAGCAGCATTAATTATTACGGCGTTACCGGCATTTTACGCAATTTACTTGCGACGGAAATTACCCGATTCACCAAAATACGAGGCGGATGGTAAACCGAAGCAGTCAGCATTGGAAAAAATAAAGTTGCTGTGGTCAAAAAAGTACGCACGCCGCACACTGATGCTATGGATTGTTTGGTTCATGGTTGTCTTTTCGTATTACGGTATGTTCCTATGGTTGCCGAGTGTGATGGTGCTAAAAGGCTTTAGTATGATTAAAAGCTTTGGTTATGTACTTATCATGACGCTCGCACAATTACCAGGATATTTTTCGGCGGCTTGGTTGATTGAGCGAGTGGGCCGCAAGTTTGTCTTAGCGACGTATCTGCTTGGAACAGCGGTGAGTGCCTTTGTGTTTGGGAGTGCAGAAACACTGCCGATGCTACTTACTTTTGGTGCATTACTTTCCTTCTTCAATTTGGGGGCATGGGGAGCTCTTTATGCGTATTCACCGGAACAATACCCGACAGCGATTCGTGCAACGGGCTCTGGGATGGCAGCTGCGGTTGGACGGATAGGCGGTATTTTTGGACCGTTACTTGTGGGTTCATTGCTAGCGGCGGGTCATGGCTTTGGTTTGATCTTCGGTATTTTCTGCGGAGCGATTGTCATTGGCGTGTTGGCTGTCGTATTTTTAGGGACAGAAACAAAGCAAATAGAATTGGAATAAATAATGGGCCTACCTTTTTCAATGGGTAGGCTTTTTTAACAGGTATAAAATCGTCGCTTCTAACGTAGTATGGCGGTAGGATTGAAAAGGAGAGATTATCTATTGAGACCGCTTTTACTAGATGTAGAAATGGACAATTTGTCGAAATCATTAAGTATCCACAGTCGTATTTCGAAAAAAATCATGCAGATGATTAGTAGAAAAAATCGTCGAATCGGCAACAGTTATTATCCGCTTCCTCCAAGGAAATAACTATGGCAAGCCTTACATTATGTAAGGTTTATTTTTTTGGGTTTCTAACGATTGAAACTTCCACTGCTGTTCATCCGTAAAAGAAGGCAAGGATGGAAGGGGATGAGGATATGTCAGTACGTGAGTTCACTGTGAGTATATCACCAGAGGCAGCGATGGATGTGATTCAGTCCTATGTAGTAGGAAGGAGTATTAGTGGGACACTTGTCGATCGCTATGTTAGGCAGGTTGGGGAGCATGGGCTGCATGTTATCGTATTGGAGAAGTATTATATGCGTTCGAGTAATCGGGCTTCACTTACAGTAACAATCGATAATTTTGATGGAGCTACAAAGGTTCATGCAGTTGCATCGGGTGGATCAGAAGGCGTTTTCTTCCGCTTCGACTGGGGAGCTGGCAATAATTTTGCGAACGGTGTGGAGACAGCGTTGGAATCTTATTTGATGGGGGTGGATTAAAGGATGGTAGTACAACTTGTACGAGATGTATGGCAAAATTTTCGTGAGATGGAACCTAATCAGATTGAGATTCTGAGGAATGAAGGACGACTTGTTGCAAAAATTGAAGTGCAAGAACAGTTTTATTTTTTGAAAGGAGAACAACAGACGCTTTTTTTTATGAAGAATTTGATTACTTTTGTCAATAAGATGAAGGCGAGCGGATTGCCATTTACAGCGTTTGAAAAGACGATGGATGGACGCTCGTTTGTTGAAGCATCGGGTATGTTGTTTACACTCGAAAAGAATTTGGTTGGTGAGGAAGTTGAACAACTTCGATTGATACATATTCAGGAGATTGGAAAAATGCTTGGGAGGCAACATGCGGTTTCTCAAACAATAAGAATGCGTTTTAACAGAGGGACGAGTTGGGGCATGTTTGGTGGCAATGAAACAGATGCGTTAGGGGATTATGATGAAAATGAACTGTCTTTTACTCAATTTATTGAGCAAGTAGATGGATTCACTAATGAGATTCAATTGATTAACGAATTGTACATAGGGAAACGTGAGAAACTGAAATTAGTGTGGGATACTCTTCCTTCAGGCCCTGTGCAAGGTGATTTTTGTCCGTATAATTTGTTGTTTAACGCAGAGGGGACAATTACAACCATTTTTGATTTTGATATTGCAGGAGACGAAGTATTTTTGAATGAATGCATTGGCGTAGGTGTTTACTTGGCGTGGCATTGTGAATATATAGATGGTGAGACGGAGTGGCAACGTTACCAGTCATTCTTGCAGGCCTATGAATCTGAAAGAGAGTTTTCGTCACTTGAAAGGGAATCGATGGATGATCTTCTGGCAATTGTGCGTGCATTTCGTTATGACCGAATTGAGGAGGGAATTTCCACGTTGAACGGCGAAGATGGTGGAAAACAATTTGTTGTGAAAACCCTTGAAATCTTGCAGCTAAATGATTAAAGCCTTTCCTTTAGGGGGAAGGCTTTTTTGGGTAAACTAAAAGAAAGAAGGGGGTGTTCTGATGTTCCGAATTCCTGAGTCGATTGCGACGCTTGGTAAAGAGCGAATCGCAGGTTTCCCAGTGGAGGGGTTTATTTACGGGGAAGGTCCGCAAAAACCGGAACTCATGCTGATCGGGGAAGCACCGGGTGAATTTGAACTAGTTGACGGCATTCCGTTTATCGGCCGTGCAGGGAAGGAATTGATGAAGTCACTCGCAACGATAGGCCTAACACGGGAAGATGTTTATATTACAAGTGCAGTTCGCAGTAGGCCATATAGATGGGGAACGAAAAAAGAACGTGATGGCACGACGACGGAGCGGAAATATAATCGCCCGCCGACCATGAAAGAAATTTTGGCACATGCTCCTGTGCTTGATTATGAGCTGGCGAATATTGAGCCAAAATTGATTGTCACGCTTGGCAACGTAGGATTGCAGCGGCTGCTCGGCAAAGAAGCCAAAGTGACGGAACTACATGGACAACTATTGGAGCGTCCCGTCCAGTATTTGAATGAACTCGATGATACAACGTTCCACTGGACGCAGAAAACGTATAGGATTGTGCCGACATTTCATCCGGCGTCCGTTTTTTATAGACCGTCACATCGCCCGTCGCTAGAGGCAGATTGGTTGGCAATCGGGCGCATGTTGGGGGAGCGAAGTTAAAGAAATTAAAACGGAGGGCGATTATGATCTATACGCCAATCGATAAAACGTTTTTTGAAGCGCCTGTTTTAGAATTGGCACAAAATCTACTGGGACAGTATATCGTCCATGAACAGCCAGATGTGATACTTGTGGCACGTATTGTCGAAACGGAGGCTTATCATGGGCCTGAGGATCAGGCCGCGCATAGTTTTGGCAATCGCCGCACAAAACGTACAGACGTGATGTTTGAAGAAGCGGGACTTGTCTATACGTACAGAATGCATACACATACGCTTATCAATGTGGTCGGTGGTCCAGTTGGAACACCACATGCAATTTTAATCCGAGCGGTTGAGCCGGTTAAGGGACTTGAACAGATGAAAGAAAATCGTGGAGTTCATTTGAAGATGCATGATTGGACGAATGGTCCGGGAAAATTGACGAAAGCATTAGGGATTACGATGAATTATTACGGTCATCATTGGTCAGAGCGACCATTATTCATCGCCGAAGGGCCGGGCGTGGGGGAAATTGTTGCAGGTCCGCGTGTGGGGATTGGCAATTCTGGCGAGGCCGTCCATTATCCTTGGCGTTTCTACGAAAAGGATAATCCGTTTGTGTCGAAATACCGTGCGTAAATAGTAGAATTTGTGACTAGTTGAAGATTATGTCGTCCGTTGTCGAAAGTCGTGGTTGAAATTGTTTTAAGAAAAATGGTTTAATAGAAGCAGCTGAAAAAGGAAGGATGACGTAGTTTGCTTCACTATCGAACTATCGAAAATAACCCAACTGCCCCTTGGGTGACATTCATACACGGCGCGGGCGGTAGCTCTTCTGTTTGGTTTAAGCAAATCCGAGAATTTAGAAAAGGACATAATGTTCTACTCATCGATCTTCGGGGACATGGGAAATCGGAGCGCGATCAATGGCAAAAAGGAGATACTTTTGCGGATGTCTCTAAAGAAGTGATTGATGTGTTGGATGAAATCCAAGTCGAAAAAACGCACATCATTGGGATGTCGCTCGGTACGATTGTTGCACAGACGATTGCGGATCATTATCCTGAACGTGTGAAATCACTGATTCTTGGTGGAGCGATTATTCGCTTTGATATTCGTACAAAACTATTATTATGGGCAGGGCGTACTATGAAACGCTTTGTACCTTATATGTTGCTTTATAAATTATTTGCCTATATTATCATGCCGCGTAAAGAGCATGAAGAATCGCGTTTGGCGTTTGTTAATGAAGCGAAGAAGATGTGTCAGAAGGAATTCATTAAATGGATGTCATTAACAAGTCTAATCAATCCGTATTTGACACGGCTACAAGCCTCAACCAATGCGATTCCGACGTTGTTTTTGATGGGCGATGAGGATTATCTGTTCATCCCACCGATTGAAGAAGTTGTTCGGTGTAATGAAGGTTTTGAGTTTATCAAAATAAAAAAATCTGGACATGTGTGCAATATCGACCAACCAGATTTATTCAATCAGTTTTCGATTGACTATATTACGAAAATTGAACAACAAAACGCCGTCATCCCAGTGGGGTGACGGCGTTTTCTAAATGGATTATGCGTGTGTCAATTCAAGTTGTTCGGCTGGACCGAAGAATTCGAAGTGAATTTTTTCTTCAGGCATACCAAGCGCATACAATTCTTTAATAACAGCTTGCATGAATGCAGATGGTCCGCAGACATAGATGTCACTGCCATCTAAAACATTTGAAGCTAGGAATTCACGGTTGATGAAGCCATCGCCTTCTTCTGAATAAAGAACTTTGTATGTTGAATTGGCCAATTTATCATTCATGTTGCGAAGCACTTCGTCAAACGCTTGGTGCTTACGTGTACGCGCTGAATGTAAGAAAGAAACCGGACGTTCTGGTGTCGTGTTGGCAATTGTTTCATACATACTCATCATTGGCGTGATACCAACACCACCGCTAATGAGTGTGACTGGGTTGTTACTATCTGTATCGAGGTAAAAGTCGCCAGCTGGTACACTTACTTCAATTGTATCGCCGATTGCCATTCCATTATGAAGGAAGACGGATACTTTACCATTCGGGTTGAACTCATCTTCACGCTTAACCGAGATACGATACACGTCACCTGTTGCAGCTTGTGATAAGCTATATTGGCGGTTCAATGTATATTCTTCACCAGGAATGTTTAAGCGTATTGAAATATATTGACCTGGTTTGTAAGCAGGTAATTTTTGACCATCCACAGGTTTTAAGTAGAATGAAGTGATGACATCACTTTCAACGACTTTATCTGCAATCGTAAAGTCTTTAAATGTTTTCCATCCACCTTCTGCTTGTTCAGCTTGGTCGTACATGTCTTTTTCGATGCCAATAAATGCATCTGCAATGACACCGTAAGCTTCACCCCATGCAGCGATGATTTCTGGTGTAGCCGCATCACCCAGCACCTCTTTGATGGCGCCTAATAAGTGGTAGCCAACGATTGGATAATGTTCTTCTTTGATGCCAAGTGATTTATGTTTGTGTGCAATTTGGACAACAGCCGGTATAATAGCTGCAAGATTATCGATATTGGCCGCCGCCGCGTAAACTGTATTGGCAAGGGCCGTTTGTTGACGACCTTGTGATTGATTGGCGTGGTTAAAAATATTTAACAGTTCAGGATGTTTTTCGAACATGTTCTTATAGAAAACCGTTGTAATTGTCTTTCCGTGTTGCTCTAATACAGGGACGGTTGATTTGATAATGTTAATCGTTTCTTGAGATAGCATGTGATGATGCACAACCTTTCTTGTTTGTTAACCTTACAATAAACGATAAGCAATTTTAAAGCTATATAAAATATATATGTTTATGAAATGTTAGAAAGTTAGCCACATTTTTTTCACGTAAACGTCACAAGTGTTATAATAGTATGTAGAAAGAGCGGTGGAATTATGCGTTTAACGATGTATACAGATTATTCCTTACGTGTACTAATATACCTTGGCACAAAGGGAACTGAGGAAAAGGCGACGGTACAGGAAATTTCAGATATATACGGTATCTCCAAAAACCATTTGACAAAAGTTGCCCATGAGCTTGGGAAAATGGGTTTAATTGAGACGACACGTGGGCGTGGTGGTGGAATCCGACTAAACGTTGCACCGGAAATGATTAATGTAGGAGAACTTGTGCGCAAGACAGAAGATGACTTCCATATTGTCGAATGCTTCAATCCAGAGTCGAATGGTTGTATACTTTCCCCGGCTTGCCGACTAAAGGGAGCACTCCGTGAAGCACTCGTTGCCTATTTTGCGGTGTTGGATGGATACACCATTGCTGATTTCATCATCAATAAAGATGAATTGGCAGCGATATTATTCGGTCGACCTTTGTGATAAAATGTTAGTGAAACTTCAATTAATGGGTGCTTTATCCCCATTGATTGTTAGTTGAACTTATCGGGCTTTTACGGGCAGTTGAACCCCACATGCGTGTTGTTTAACGAGTTCTAAGTTTTGAAGTGGGATTCGTACTGCCCGTTAATGCGGGAAAAATGAATATAAAGAAAAACAGGGGGTTATTTTTTCATGGGTAAAGTATTAGTATTTGGACATAAAAACCCTGATACGGATTCGATCACTGCGGCGATCAGCTATGCGTATCTAAAGCAACAAGTAGGAATGGATGCAGAAGCTGTACGATTGGGTGTTGTGACGAATGAAACGGCTTATGCGCTAGATTATTTCGGTTTTGAGGCGCCACGTTTGATTGATAAAGCAGCTCCAGACGCAGATCAGGTTATTCTTGTTGACCATAATGAGAAACAACAAAGTGTAGATGATTTGGATGATGTGCAGGTAATTGAAGTTGTCGACCACCATCGCATTGCTAACTTTGCAACGAGTGACCCTTTGTATTACCGTGCAGAGCCAGTTGGTTGTACAGCGACAATTTTGAATAAGTTGTACAAGGAAAATGGAGTAGCTGTACCTAAGGAAATTGCGGGACTTATGCTGTCTGCGATTATTTCAGATTCATTGTTGTTCAAATCTCCGACGTTCACAGAGGAAGACCGCGTAGCTGCAGAAGAATTGACGGCCATTGCAGGAGTCGATGCACAAGAATATGGACTAGCTATGTTAAAGGCTGGTGCGGATTTAAGCGATAAAACACTTGAAGACCTGATTGCACTTGATGCGAAAGAATTTTCAATGGGCGATGTAAAAATTGAAATCGCACAAGTGAATGCGGTGGATATTAATGATGTCATGAACCGTCAAGCGGAATTGGAAGAGTTATTAAATGGCGTCATTGCCGCGAAAGAGTTGGATTTGTTCTTATTCGTCGTGACGGACATTTTAAATAATGATTCGGTTGTGTTGGCACTTGGTAAAGAGGCGGCGCGGGCATGTGCGGCGTTCAATGTTGAGCTTGTCAATAATACGGCAACATTGCAAGGCGTTGTGTCACGTAAGAAGCAGATTGTACCGGTATTGACAGACGCGTTGAAGTAATAGGAAGTAGTGAAGGCTGTACCCGAGTGAGAATCGGGTGCAGCCTTTTTGCTGTTTTATTGGAGGAGGAGTGTGTTGCCTTTAAAGTTCTCGGGTTACCCCCTACAGTTTGTGAAATTGCGCTGACAGTTTGACAATTTGTCCTAATAGTTTCGCATTGCCCTTACAATTCCGGAGTCACCCCTTACAGTTTGCGTAATTGCGTTCACAGTTTCATAGTAATCCCATAGAGTTATCGCATTTCCCCTGCCAGTAAGCATATTCATTGTTGCTTCCTTTACTAGAACTTAAAATAGAGTTAAGAAAGGTGTGTGTGAAAATGAAAATTGAAATTTGGTCGGATTATGTATGCCCGTTTTGTTATATCGGCAAGCGAAGGTTTGAAGAAGCGTTGAAGGACACAGGACTTGAGAAAAACGCAGAGGTTATTTTCAAAGCGTTCCAATTAGACCCGAACACGCCAGAAACGTCTGACAAAATGATGCCGGAAGTGCTTGCACAGAAATACGGTATGAGTCTGGAAGAAGCAAAGAATATGATTGATAATATGGTAGCTCAGGCAAAAACAGTTGGACTACAATATAATTACGACAAAGTGACGCCAGCGAATACATTTAATGCACACCGACTTGCGAAGCTTGCTGAGCAGCAAGGCCTTGGGGCACAAGCGTCTGAACGACTGCTGAAAGCGTACTTCATTGACGCTGAGAAGATTGGTACGGAGGACGTCTTGCTTCGACTTGCAGAAGAAGTAGGGATTGCTCGTGATCGTGCGCAGCAAGTACTCGATTCTGATGAGTTTGCGGCAGATGTGAAAGCAGACATTGCAGAAGCTGGTCAGATTGGCGTACAAGGTGTGCCTTTTTTCGTCATTAACCGTAAATATGCCATTTCAGGAGCGCAACCAGCTGAAGCATTTGCAGAAGCACTACGCAAAGTGGCGGAAGAAGAAGGGATTCAACCTGCTCTTAAAGTGTTAGGTGCTGATGGAGAAGGACTATGCACGGATGATGGTTGCAGTATTTAATCAAAAAAGGCGCATACGATAATCGTATGTGCCTTTTTTGACATTTGACCAATAATCGCGAAGAAAAACATCACAAACAAAATCCCGAACAAGATAGAGCTGACGGATATGTACTTTAAAAAACCTTTTTCTTTTTTTAATAAAGCAATAATCCCAAGTATTACCCCAACAATATAAATCATAAAGCCGGTAAAGACTGCTCCCCAAAGACCAAAGTATTCTATATTCAATGGAGGGAAAGGCAAAATTGACATGAAAATACCGATACAAACTAGCACAAATGAAATATTACTATAGTTTCTTTTCATCATTATTTTACCTCCCGAATCTTACTCTTCCGTTTCTGGGACAGGAATATGCTGTGAACTACGGTGTAGAATTGAATGTAGCTGTGTGGACATTATAGTAGATATTCTGCATTCAGTGTAGCACATCCACTTATATTAAAAAGAGTAAATGAAAGATGGCAGGAGTTATCCCCAAGCATGGTTAACAAGAGTTTTTATTTCTCGCAACAAAAAAATGCCCAAAAGTAATCGCAATTACTTTTGGGCATTCTTCAACTCATTGAGCCGGATTAAATTGTAGTTCAAGTGTGATTTTAATATCGTCGCCAACTAGAGCGCCGCCTGTTTCGAGTAATTGGTTCCATGTCAGGCCGAATTCTTTTCTTGAGATTTTAGTTTCAGCTTCGAAAGCTGCTACTTCTACGCCCCAAGGATTTTTGCCAATGCCTTCAAATTCAGCTTCGAATGTAATCTTTTTCGTAACGTCTTTAATTGTAATATCGCCGTTAAGGTCGTATTTGTTACCGCCTTTTTTCACGATATCCGTTGCAGTGAATGTGATTGCCGGATACGTTTCTGTATCAAAGAAATCAGCTGAGCGTAAGTGGTTGTCACGGTCTACACTGTTTGTGTTGATAGATGAAGCATCAATTTTAAAGTCGATTGCCGCACCTGTAAGATCTTCAATATTGCCATCAATCGTTCCTTCGAATCCACCGAAATTCCCTCTTACTTTTGAAACCATCATATGTTTAACTGAAAAACTAATATTTGTGTGTGAAGCATCAACTGTCCATTTTGTCATTGTTAAAACTCCCCTTCTGCAATAAGATATGATTTCACTATATGCCACATATATCTCGAAGTCAAGATATATATCTAGGATTCGAGATATATTTTGTTGGGAATATCGAAATACTGTACATAATCGCTAATGAAATTACTTGTCAAAAGAAAAAATTCCACGCATACTATGAAAGGTGAAAAGGTTTAATTGAAAGGATTGAATGTTGATGTCGAAGCATCAATGGCTTGAAGAGCTACAAACTGAAATTACGCAAGGTATATTATTAATAGATGAACCGCTATGTAAATATACGATGACGAAACTTGGAGGAGTTGCAGACCTTCTTGTGATTCCTGCAACAATTGAGGAAACGGTAGCCGCAGTGCGCTACGCGAACGATCAGGATATTCCGTTACTGTTACTTGGCAATGGATCGAATATGGTTGTCAGAGATGGCGGTGTCAGAGGAATCGTTCTTCATTTGGCAGAGCTGAACGGCATACAGATTGATGGAACACGTGTCCATGCGGAAGCGGGAGCACTCATTATTGACGTGTCCAAACGTGCTGCGGCGGCGACTTTGACGGGTATTGAATTTGCTTGTGGCATACCAGGCTCTATCGGCGGTGCAATGGCGATGAACGCTGGCGCATACGGCGGGGAAATTAAAGATATTATTGTGCAGGCAACCGTGTTAACGAAATCTGGGCAGCAGCTAGTCCTGTCAAAAGAAGAACTTGAGCTTAATTATCGTCAAAGTATTATTACCAAAGAAGGTTATTATGTGCTATCTGCTGATTTCCAATTGGCAGAAGGCGAACAAGATGCAATCGATGCCAAAATAGCAGATTTAACTTTTCAACGCGAATCAAAGCAACCGCTTGAATATCCTTCAGCGGGCAGTGTCTTTAAGCGACCGCCAGGCTATTTTGCAGGCAAACTGATTCAAGACTGCGGCTTGCAGGGCAAGGGGCATGGCGGTGCGGAAGTATCAGAGAAGCACGCTGGTTTTATCATCAATAAAAACAATGCTACGGCTTCTGATTACATTCAAACTATCGACATGGTGAAAGCGGAAGTGAAAAAGAACTTTGACGTGGATTTAGAGCTTGAAGTGAAAATTGTTGGAGAAGAGCAATAAGAAAAGCGGAAAGTCCTTGGTTTGTGGACTTTCCGCTTTTCTTTATTGTTTAACCTTACAGGTAAACAGTGAAGGATCGGTCACTTGATCATCTGTAATATGCACTTGGCACATTTTGTGATTGCTCATGAATTTGAATAAGCCATTATTGAAGTCAGTCCCGATTTCCTTGAAGAAGATTCCTTCAAAGCGAGCCTCTTTTGATAAGGTGAAACAGATTCGGAAGCTGTCGCCATCTTCCATTAAATAAGCGCGCACACCTTTTTCAAACATGCCATCAATCTCATCTTTGATGGCGCGATCAACAGAAACGACGTGGAAATCAACGAACGTAATTTCACGTAACAGGACGTTCATGAACGAACCTTTAGTGATTTCTTCCCATCGGCTTTGAGCAGTCTGCCCGATAATAATTTGGGTAATGTTGTGTTGATGTGCGACTTCTTTAATAACTTTGGCGGAAGGACGCTTTTCGTTATCGCGAATTATAAACTCCTCAACGTCAAGCTCTTCAGCAAGTTCTTTCCAGCGCTCAATGTAATCAGATTTCTCCGCATCAAACTCATCATATGGAAGTGGGTCGACCGTTAATATATACAGTGGACAGTCCATGATTGTCGCCATTTTATGTCCGCGTCTAATGAGACGTTCACCATTTGGACCGTAGTAGACACAAACGAGAATACTCTCGTCCATACGACCTTTTACTTTGCCCATGCCGGTAGTTCACCTCTTAAATGTTTTTGTGTAAAAAACTACGTTTATCTTACTTGGATAAGTGTTGATTGAAAACCAAATTAGTATATATGAAAAAGCTAGTCTTGACAAGATGTCTGCGAGTGAAATTGTTACAAAGTGCGAAGTGTTTCATTTTAGTGTATAATTTACTGTATAAACGTATTAAAATCCCCCTAAAAATGGGTATCTTTAGCTACCTATTATGCCGCCTGTCTAGATGTGCGTCAAGTTTGCCCTCACATAAAAAAGACCTTGTAACAATAGATTTGTATGTCATTCACTATGTTCTAGTATTGGAGGTTGTATTTTTGACGATAACAATAGCGATTCTAATCCCATTTTTGGCCGCAGTCCTCGTTCCATTTGTTTATAAAAGGATGCCGAGTCGAAATATTGGGTGGTTTGTCCTGTTTGTTCCCCTTGCATTATTCATCGTTCTTGCCCGTTTTACCCCTGCTGTTGCTGGTGGCGAAACCTATATACATACAATTAAGTGGATTGATTCTGCTGGTATCAATTTCACCACTTATCTTGATGGTCTAAGCATGATTTTTGGACTTCTTATTACGGGAGTGGGGAGTCTTGTCATCCTTTACTCTATATATTATTTATCTGAACGAGAAGCGTTAGGGCGTTTTTACGTTTATCTTCTTATGTTCATGGGCTCAATGCTCGGGGTTGTTTTTTCGGATAACTTGATGGTGCTGTACGTTTTCTGGGAATTAACAAGTATTTCTTCATTTTTGTTAATCGCATTTTGGTACCATCGAAAAAAGTCTCGCTACGGGGCGCAAAAGTCGATGCTCATTACGGTATCGGGCGGAGTGGCGATGCTTGCAGGTTTTATCATGCTGCATACGTTGACAGGTTCGTTTAGTATCCGGGAGATTATCGCCTCGATTGGTCAGTATACCAATGACAGTTTGTTCTTACTAGCCATGCTACTCGTTTTACTTGGGGCATTTACAAAATCAGCACAGTTTCCTTTCCATATTTGGCTGCCGGATGCGATGGAAGCACCGACACCAGTGAGTGCTTATTTACATTCAGCGACAATGGTCAAGGCAGGGATTTACCTTGTTGCACGTTTTACGCCCGTATTCGGAGGGGAAGCAGTTTGGTTTTATACCGTTAGTTGTGTGGGGATTTTTACGTTATTCTGGGGTTCATTCAACGCCGTACAGCAAACAGATCTAAAGGCGTTGCTTGCTTATTCGACAATCAGTCAATTAGGTTTGATTATGAGCCTCTTTGGTCTTGGTTCTGCGGCCCTTAACGAAGGATATAGTGCGGATTCGGTTATTTATACGCAGGCGACGTTTGCCGCGCTGTTCCATCTTATTAACCACTCTACATTTAAAGGTGCTTTGTTCATGGTGGTCGGTATTGTCGACCATGAGCTAGGGACACGTGATATTCGAAGGCTTGGTGGGTTGATGTCCTTCATGCCAGTGACGTTTACCATTGCGCTTATCGGAAGCTTTTCAATGGCTGGTTTACCGCCGTTCAACGGTTTTCTAAGTAAGGAAATGTTTTTTGAAACGGTGTTGAATGCCAGACATCTCGATATTTTTGCAATGGGGACGTGGGGAACTTTATTTCCAGTCGTTGCGTGGATTGCAAGCATATTGACGTTTGTCTATAGCATGATTATTGTTTTTAAGACCTTCCTTGGCCAGCATCAGCCAGCTCGGTTAGATAAAGTGCCACATGAAGCGCCAGTGGGGATGCTAATTGCGCCTTCAATTCTTGCTATTTTGGTTATTGGGATTTTCTTTTTCCCTAACCTCATTGGCAATAATATATTACGTCCAGCGATGGCTGCGGTCTATCCGCCGTTTGAAGGTGCAGAAGGTTTAGTTCCGCATATCTCTGCTTGGCACGGTTTTAATATGCCTTTACTAATGACGATTGGTGTTGTCATTGTAGGAAGTTTGCTTTATTTGTTCCTCCGGTATTGGCGAAGTGTTTATACGATTGCGCCGTTAAGTTGGAGTCTCGATAGCCTTTATAATGGCATGTTAGTGCAGACGGAAAAAGGTTCGACTTTCCTAACACGCTTTTATATGACTGGCTATTTGAGGGATTATCTCGTTTATATTTTCGCATTTTTCATCTTGGCTGTTGGCGGAAGCATGTTGTTAACAGGTACGTATTTGTTTGATGTATCAGGTGATGCACCGATTATGATTGATGAATATATAATTGTATTTGTCATGATGGGGGCTGGAATTGCTATTATTTTTGCCAAATCCCGTATGACAGCGATTATTTTGAATGGGGTTCTTGGTTACTCCATCGCGATTTTCTTTGTCGTATTCCGTGCGCCAGATTTGGCGCTGACACAAATTATCGTAGAGACGGTCACGACGGCATTATTTCTTCTTTGCTTCCGCTTTTTACCTGAATGGCAGAAGGAGAGGTCAACCCGACCTTCAAAAGTTATGAATGCCATCATTGCGATTTCAGTTGGGACAATTGTCACTGTTCTTGCCTTAGCGGTGCAAGGGAATAAGATGTTTGAATCTATTTCCGTTTATTTTGAAGATGCTTATGAGTTGGCGGGTGGGAAAAATATTGTCAATACGATACTAGGCGACTTCCGTGCATTCGATACGATGCTTGAGGTTGTTGTGCTTTTCATCGCCGGTATTGGTGTGTTTGCGCTCATTAAATTGAAGGGAGGGAAGGACGTTGAAGATCAATGATGTCATTTTAGAAACGGTGACAAAGATTGTTGTATTCATCATTTTGACATTCGGGGTGGAGCTGTTCTTATCGGGACATAACAATCCCGGGGGTGGTTTTATCGGCGGTCTTGTCCTTTCTTCTGCATTTGTTTTGCTTTATTTAGTTTATGATATTGAAACAGTTCAAAAAGGAATTCCATTTGATTATAAAAAGATTGCTGCGTTCGGCGTGTTGCTAGCAGTTGGTACGGGCGTCGGGGCAGTTGTGTTTGGGGCACATTTTTTGACGCAGACGTTTAGCCACTTCAATTTACCAGTGTTTGGAGACACAGAGCTATCAACGGTTATTTTGTTTGAAGCAGGAGTCGCAATGACTGTTGTCGGTGTTGTGGTTACCATTATTTTAAGTATTAGTGAGGATGTGTAGCAGATGGAAACGTTAATAACGATACTTGTTGGAGTGCTGGTAACCGTTGCGGTCTATTTGCTGCTATCACGTAACTTGATTCGGGTCATTTTGGGAACGGCTATCTTATCTCACGCAGTCCATTTGCTATTGATGACGATGGGTGGCTTGAAGAAAGGCAGTGTGCCGTTGCTCGGAGAAAATGCCGGAAACTATACGGATGCTTTACCGCAGGCGTTGATTTTAACGGCGATTGTTATTAGTTTTGCCGTCACTTCATTTTTGCTTGTGCTAGCGTATCGTACATATAAGGAAACCGGGTCAGACGATCTCAGTGCACTGAGAGGTATCGACGATGAATAATATGATTGTAATGCCAATGATAATCCCGATAGTAACGGGGATTTTCCTTATTTTTCTCAGACCTTATGTGAAGGCTCAACGTGTTTTGAGTATCGTGTCTATCTTTGCGACTATAGGAATAAGTGTTTATGTGTTGAATCGCATTCAGATAGACGGTATATTACGCCTGGATTTCGGGGGCTGGTTACCGCCTTATGGCATTCTGTTTGTCGCAGATTCATTTGCCATGTTGCTTGTTGTCACGACGGCGATTGTGACGGGTATTTTATTGTTTTACGCATTTTCTTCAGTGAGTAAAGCATTTGAAAATATGTTTTTCTATCCATTTGTCTTTTTCCTCCTTGCAGGCGTTAATGGCTCATTTTTAACGGGAGACTTATTTAACTTATTCGTTTGCTTTGAAGTGATGCTGCTATCCTCTTATGTGCTCATTACGCTTGGCGGACGCAAGGTTCAACTTGTTGAATCAATTAAATACGTATCAATTAACGTGCTATCTTCATGGTTTTTCCTAGTGGCGATTGCGTATTTATACGGTACAGTTGGCACGCTAAACATGGCGCATTTGTCGGTGCGTGTTGCAGAAGTAGGACAAGGATCGCTATTGACCGTGATTAGTATAATCTTTTTAATCGTCTTTAGTTTGAAGGCGGGTCTGTTGCTTTATTTCTGGCTACCGGGTTCGTATAGTGTACCGCCGACTGTCGTTGCGGCATTATTTGGTGCCTTACTGACAAAGGTTGGTATTTATGCGATGTTCCGCATGTTCACACTTATTTTTTATCATGAGCCAGGGATTACTCATAAGATGATTGGTGTGATGGCGGCCGTGACGATGATTGGCGGTTGTATTGGGGCGATTGCCCATAATGATGTCCGGCAAATTGTGTCGTACAACGTGGTGATCGCGGTTGGGTTTATCCTAGTAGGGCTTGCGGTTTCGACGGAAGTGGCGATTCAGGGGTCCATCTATTATTTACTTCATGACATGATTATTAAAGCTTTGTTATTCTTACTTGCTGGAACAATGATTTATTTAACGGGCACTGCGAGAATTGAACAAATGAGTGGGCTCATTCGCAACTATCCGATATTGGGCTGGCTGTTTTTCATCACGATGCTATCACTTGCGGGAATTCCGCCATTGAGTGGGTTCATAGGTAAAGTGTATGTTGGCCAGGGAGCGATTGAAGCTGGCGCGTTTGGATTGCTTGCTATTGCGTTCATTTCTAGTATTTTTGTCTTGTACTCACTATTACGGATCTTTATGAACTGTTTTTGGGGCGAGACGATTATTAATGAAGATGATGATGTGCCGTTGAAAAAAGGCATTCTTATTCCATGTGTATTGTTTGGCATTTTGACGATTGCACTTGGACTAGGGGCGGAGGGGATCGCTGTATATGTCAGTGATGCAGCCCATACGCTGATGAATCCAGAAATCTATATCAAGGCTGTTCTACAGAATTGATAGAAAGAAGAGGTGAGGGATGATGCCAGCCCAGTTGTTACTGAACTTATTCATCGCTTTTTTATGGATGACGTTGATGGATGAAGATGAATTACGCTTTACGACTTTTTTTGCTGGTTTCCTTGTTGGAATTGGCATCATCTTTTTTATGCACCGATTTTTGGGCACCCAATTTTACTTGCGAAGGCTGTATTCGACAATTAAATTGATTTTCATTTTTATATCCGAGTTGACGCAATCTAGTATTATCGTGTTAAAACAGATTTTAAGTCCAAGGTTGAAGATTAAACCGGGGATATTTAAATATGAAACGGTGCTAAAGAGTGATGTGGAAGTGACGATGCTTTCTCTGCTGTTAACGTTGACACCAGGATCGGTCGTGATGGAAGTGTCGCCTGAAGGCAATGTCCTCTACATTCATGCGATGGATGTTGAGCAGTCGAAGGATGCACTGTTGAGTCAGTTGGGGAATTTTGAAAAAGCGATTATGGAGGTGACCCGCTGATGATTGAAACGATGCTGACGATTTCACTGGTTTTATTTGCAACGACGATTGCGATCGCTGTCATTCGAATTATCCTTGGACCATCTATGCCGGATCGGGTTATTGCACTTGATATGATTGGTGTAAATCTGATTGCAATCATTGCAGTTGTATCAATTATATTGAAAACGAAAGCTTTTTTAGAAGTTATTTTGATATTAGGTATTCTGTCGTTTATCGGTACGATTGCCTTCTCCAAATTTATCGAGAGGGGGGTTATCGTTGAACGTAAACGACATCGGTGAGTTTATAGGCGCGCTGCTTATTTTGACAGGCGGGATTGCGAGTGTTATTAGTGTATTCGGGTTAATTCGCCTGCCGGACGTGTATACGAGATCCCATGCAGCGACGAAAAGCTCAACGTTGGCTGTGTTGCTGACGTTGTCTGGAACCTTTTTGTACTTTTGGTTTAGCGAACAATTTATCAGTGTCCGTGTGTTGCTCGGAATTGTCTTCGTATTTTTGACAGCCCCTGTTGCGGGACATTTGATCATTCGCGCGGCGTATCGCTCAAAGGTGAAGCTGGCGGATATTTCGGTGGCGGATGAATTGTATGAAGTGTTGCATAAGGAACAACTAGAAAAGGACGGGACTGGCCAATGATGGCTAGCTCGTCCTTTTTTGATGGAATTTATGAGCGTTGTCTAGTTTGGATGAAACGTCATCAGGTTTACTGGAAACGTTGTTAGGTTGCAAGAACGTTGTTTAGTTTGAGTGAAACATTGTTAGGTTTCGGGTAAATGTTGTCTAGTTTGCTAGAAATGCTGTTTTCCTTCCGGGGGTATTGAAGAAAGAAGGTATACTACCGGAATAATAGAATATTATATTAATAGAAAGAGTAAGAGGGGTGTATGAATGGCTAGGCAAGGCAAGCGGATGGCGAAATGGTGGAAGGTGCTACTGTCTGTGTTTGGGGCATTGGCGATATTGGCGATTGTCGCACTTATTGTTGTCAATACTTATATAGGCAAATCTAAACCAGTTATTGAGGGAGAAATCATTGCGGCATTCCTAGAGAAGAATGTCATCGTCGAGCGGGATTCGTTTGGGGTACCGCATATTACGGCAGAGTCGGATGCGGATTTGTATCGAGCGCAAGGCTACGTACAGGCACAGGATCGTTTATTCCAAATGGATATGGCACGTAGGCAGGCGAGCGGTCGATTATCGGAAGTAGTTGGAGAAGCTTCGGTAAGAACAGATAAGAAGTTTCGTACCTTCAGTTTACGTGCAGCCGCAGAGGCATCCTATGATGGCTATGGGGAAGAAGCGAAGAAGGTGCTTGGTTGGTATACGGAAGGGGTCAATGCCTTTATCGAAAAGGCGCAGTGGGATGACAAACTGCCGTATGAGTTCAAGATTCTTGGGTATCAGCCAGAACTGTGGACTCCGATTGATTCGTTAACGATTGGGAAGTTCATGGCGTATGACCTTGGAGGGAACTGGGATAGCTTGGCGGTTCGCCACTGGGCGTTGAATAATTTCCCGGAAGATAAGGCGAGGGAGTTATTTATTGCGTATCCTGACAATGCACCATCGATTATCGATGCGAATATTGCCAATCCAGTTACGGTAGCCGGGCGATTTGACCCGGATCTTCAGCCGCCGGAATTCAATGGCAGTAATAACTGGGTCGTGTCTGGTGATAAAACAGCATCGGGCTTGCCGTTGTTAGCGGATGATCCGCATCTTGGGCTTGATACGCCGTCGATTTGGTATCAGATGCATTTGAAGTCACCAGAGCAAAATGTTGGCGGCGTTATTTTTGCAGGTGTTCCGGGGATTATCCTTGGACATAACGAAGATGTTGCATGGGGCGTGACCAATGTGGGGCCTGATGTGCAGGATCTATATATTGAAATACCGAATCCGAATGATCAGACACAGTTTTTATATGACGGGCAGTGGGAGCAGGCCGAAGTGCGAGATGAAACAATCTCGGTGAAAGACGGGGAAGATATACTGTTTGAAGTGGTCGTCACAAGACATGGCCCGATAATTTCAGATATTTTGTATAAGGAAGAAGATCCGGGTGCGCTGTTTTCTATGCAGTGGACAGCGTTGGAACCGACAAAAGAATTGGAAGCCATTATGAATATGAACAAGGCAACGAACTGGGAAGGATTTGAAAAAGCGTTAGAAGATTTCAATGCGCCTGCACAAAACTTTGTCTTTGCGGCGAAGGATGGCACAATCGCCTATAAAGCGAATGGTCGTATTCCGATTCGGAAAAAGGGGGATGCGCAGTTGCCGGTTCCTGGAGATTCGTCGGACTACGGCTGGACTGGTTATGTGCCGTATGACGAATTGCCGCGTGTCGTTAATCCGAAAGAAGGGTTTATTGCGACAGCGAATAATGAGGTCATTGATGATTCCTATCCTTATCACATCACAAAGAAGTGGGCACAGTCATATCGCTATGAACGGATAGCGGAAGTGTTGCGAGCGGGGGACGACTTTACGCCAGAAGATATGATGAAGTTGCAGATGGATCAGAAAAACTTATATGCACGTGAATTCTTAGGTGATCTGCTAGGTTCGATTGAAGCGGAGGATAGTGAAGGGAAGTATAAGGAGATTGTAGAAGTGCTTCGTGAGTGGAATCAAGTCGATGCTACCGATGCAGCGGCTCCGCTTATATTCCACAAACTAATGACACAATTACCGATTGTGATGTTTAGTGAAGAAATGCCAGAAGACGTCTATAAGCTGTTGCCAGGGAAAGGTTCGATTGTGGATATGCTACTGCGCGCCGCTTATGCAGGTGAATCTGGGGTGTGGGTAGAACAGTATGGCGGTGTCGATAAATGGGTGTTCGATTCATTTGAACAGTCTGTGGGGGATATTGAGGAGCAGTTTGGCAAGAAAGTAGCGAGCTGGAAGTGGGGAGATTTCCATCAGGTGACGTTTCCACATGCGCTATCAGGGGCTTCGCCAATTCTTGAATACTTCTTGAATCCAAAGAAACAAGCGATTGGCGGATCGAATGTTACGGTCCAAGCGGCTGCCTTTAAAGAAGATGGAACAGTAGATCACGGTGCGCCTTGGCGCTTTGTGGCGGATCTAGCTGATTTGTCGAAAACGTATCATGTCTTGGGGCCGGGTCAAAGTGGGCATATGAAATCGAAATGGTTCCATAACCAAGCGGATGATTGGGTGCAAGGCAATTACCATGAAACTGTTTTGCAGGGAGACATTAAGGATGGCTCCATATTGACGTTGAAAGCGGAAAAATAGAGCTTCGCTAATTTGATAAGTCAAAGGTCCTAAAATGACGATAACTCTGCCCAATTGATCGATAACTTTGTGGAACTGATCGATAACTCCGCTCGATTGATTGATAAAGACTTCGAACTGACCGATAACTTCTTGCAATTTATCGATAACTTCCCTGTGGCGCTTGTCGAGGGGAATAAAACAGGGGCTGTCCAAAAAGTTAGTGAAAACTGACTTTCTGGATAGCCCTATTTCACTTTAAAAAGCCCACTTTTCCACAACTCGCCCCTGTCGTCCTTTAGTCGTCTCCGCATGGATCATCGACTGATAAACCGCTTCCTCTGTCGCCTCAATGACGCCTTGGAACAAATCATTCATGACGGGATGATCGTCCCGTAATAACTCGTATGTCATCGTCATGCTTTCACTTGTATGA
Source organism: Sporosarcina sp. YIM B06819 (assembly GCF_033485175.1). Taxonomy (NCBI): domain Bacteria; kingdom Bacillati; phylum Bacillota; class Bacilli; order Caryophanales; family Caryophanaceae; genus Sporosarcina; species Sporosarcina sp. YIM B06819. The sequence goes on from NZ_JAWLIQ010000029.1 coordinate 29,648, forward strand.
GAAATCGTGAAGCCATTTGAAAATGCAATGATAATGTCACCGCTACCGTTATGAATATGTGTCCCTGTTCGCCCGAGTCCAACGGCTGCTCGTTTGGCCAAGCGCTTTAACTGCCGTTCATTGACGGGAGCATCTGTTGCAACAACAATGATAACCGAGCCATCTGGCTTATGATCATCCGCTTCAGATTGCGGAAGAATATCTGCGTTCTGCCCAAGCCAGTCCGCGATTTTACACTCTTCTACCTTGCCGAAATTCGTCAATGTCAACACGCCAACCGTATAATTTTCCTCGTCTCTTTGAACAATCCTCGATGATGAACCAATGCCGCCTTTCATCCCATAACAGATCATCCCTTTGCCAGCACCGACGGCCCCTTGCGCAAACGGTCCAACGTCAGCATTTTGGATGGCTTCGATAGCGTGATGAGGCTTCACTTTCATCAACCGCATGGAATTCAAGTAACTATCATTGCATTCGCCAACGACGACATTCAATGAGCTTGTCGAATCGCCAATCGAGCGATTTTCATCGAGCATATAGGCTAACGTACCTTCCAACACAGCCCCAACGCTAAACGTATTCGTCAGCATAATAGGGGACTCCATCACACCAAGCTCTTCGATTTGAATTAACCCCGCAGTCTTGCCAAAGCCATTCAACACAAAACTTGCTGCCGGCACTTTCTGTTCAAATATATTGCCACTATGCGGCAAAATAGCAGTGACGCCTGTGCATGCATAATCACCATCAGGCAATGGCTCATCGAGTGTTACATGCCCGACTTTTACGCCGGGCACATCTGTAATCGTATTCCATTTTCCGTGCTTCAATTTCAACATCTCCTATTTAACAATCAATACCGGCGCTGTCACGCGCTTTGCAACTTTATGACTAACACTGCCGAGCACCATTTCTTGAAATGAATTTAGGCCCCGACTGCCGACAATGACGAGATCGAAATCGTTGCTATTGGCAAAAATGACAATTGTCGGTCCTGGTTCTCCGTGCTTAATAATGAGTTCATAAGTGACATTCCGCTGTGCAAAAGCTTCTTCAATAGGGACCAATTTATTTTTACGATCGATATGAAGGTCATCGCTTTTTGCATTGTAGAGCACGTCCGAACGTGTCCGATCATATTCGAGGATGTAAAGCACATTAACGACCGCCCCAGGAGTGAGAGAAGCAAGATAGGCGGCATGTTCCGCTGCTCGTCTGGAATTAGCTGATCCATCGACTGCCACAAGTATTTTCTTATACATTGACATTCCTCCTCGCTTAACTATATGGGGGGGCATTGTAAAATATTCTGCATTATATTGGCGAAAACCTTCTTTATGACCATAACTTTGTAGAACATTCAAATACCCATTTGATTAGCCTTGAAACTTTTTAAAAATTCTCATATACTATATACAATCAAACAAACATTTGAATGAGGTGTAAATATGATAAAAGAAATATGTGAAGTGACGGTTGTGCACGAAGAAGTCGTTGAACGAGTACAGCAAGCATTACCTGATATGTGGGCAGCCGCCCAGCTATTCAAAGCGCTTGCGGATGAAACAAGATTAAAAATCGCCTATTCACTAACACTAGAAGAGGAAATGTGCGTCTGCGATGTTGCCGCAGTTATTGGCTCCTCTGTTGCAACTGCTTCGCATCATTTACGCTACTTGCGTGAAAATGCACTCGCGAAATCACAGCGCAAAGGAAAAATGGTCTATTATTCACTCGCTGATGATCATATCCATCAATTGGTGAAAGTGGCATACGAACATACGACGGAAGGTGATGGCCATGGCGACAGTTGAAAAAATAGAATATCGACTAGAGAATTTGACATGTGCTAGCTGTGCGATGAAATTTGAAAATAACGTCAAAAAGCTACCTGCTGTGGAGGAGGCACAAGTGAATTTTGGTGCATCTAAATTGTCATTTAGTGGCAGTGCGACGATTGAAGAGTTGGATGCAGCTGGTGCTTTTGACGGCATTAAAGTAGTTCCGCTTCAAACGAAGCGAGTTGAGGCTAAAATACCTTTTTTGAAGCGCAAAGAAAACATCGTGACGATCTTATCGTTGCTGTTTTTAACAGCAGGAATGTTTGTGTCATTCCGCTATGCTGAAACACATCCTCTCGCCATTAGCCTTTTTGCAATAGCGATTGTGGTAGGTGGAACAGGCATATTTAAAACAGGACTTAAAAATCTTGTTCGCTTCGAGTTTGATATGAAAACATTGATGACGATTGCCATCATTGGGGCGGCCATCATCGGTGAATGGCGTGAAGGTGCAGTTGTTGTCTTCCTCTTCGCAGTGAGTGAGGCACTGGAAGCTTATTCGATGAATAAAGCGCGTCAGTCTATTCGCCAGCTGATGGATATTGCACCGCCTACAGCTATCGTGAAACGCGGAGCACAATTGATTGAGCTACCAACTGAAGACATTGTCATCGGCGATATTTTAATCATTAAACCGGGTCAGAAAATTGCTATGGACGGTAGGGTTCTAACAGGTTCTTCTACAGTCAATCAAGCAGCGATTACAGGTGAGTCTGTGCCAGTCCTCAAGACTGCCGATGATGAAGTGTTTGCAGGCACGATGAATGAGGAAGGCGCGTTAGAAGTGACAGTGACAAAGCTTGTCGGCGATACAACGATTGCCAAAATTATTCACCTCGTTGAAGAGGCACAAGCGGAAAAAGCACCGTCACAGAAATTTGTTGACAAGTTTGCGAAGTATTATACGCCTGCGATTATCGTATTAGCGATTCTTATCGCAATTGTTCCGCCGTTGTTTGGTGGGGATTGGAATACATGGATCTACCAAGGTCTTGCGGTGCTCGTTGTCGGTTGTCCATGTGCACTCGTTGTGTCTACGCCAGTGGCTATTGTTACGGCGATTGGTAATGCGGCACGACAAGGGGTCTTGATTAAAGGAGGCGTCCACCTTGAAGAAACAGGACGTCTAGATGCCATTGCTTTTGATAAAACAGGTACATTGACGAAAGGCTACCCAGAAGTGACAGATTTTATCGTCAACGAAGGGGTTGAAAAAGGCCGGTTGCTCAGCTCGATTGCAGCGGTGGAGTCGATGTCCCAGCATCCATTGGCAAAAGCGATTGTTAATTACGCGCGAAATAATGGAGCGGAAACCGTCGAGGTGATAAATTTTCAATCGGTCACGGGCAAAGGTGCATATGCAGAAATCAATGGTGTGATAACTTCTATCGGTAGTATCGACTGGGCGCAGGAACTTTCTTCATTACCAGAGGCAATGTTACAACAAGCGGCATCCCTGCAACGTGAAGGTAAGTCGGTTATGGCGATTGTCACAGGCACGGCGTTTAGTGGATTACTGGCGGTAGCGGATCCGATACGCGTAGAAAGTCAAGCTGTTCTCGAAAAATTAAAAGCAATCGGCATTCGTCATACGGTGATGCTAACCGGAGATCATCAGACAACGGCACAAGCGATTGCAGACAAGTTAGGCGTTGAAGATGTACGAGCTGGGCTGATGCCAGAAGATAAATTGACGGCCATTAAACAATTAAGTGAGCAATATGGCCGTGTCGCAATGGTTGGCGACGGTATTAATGACGCACCAGCCTTAGCGGCGGCATCGATTGGTATTGCAATGGGTGGGGCAGGTACGGACGCCGCATTAGAAACAGCGGATATCGCGTTGATGGCAGACGATTTAGGAAAACTGCCATATACAATGAAATTAAGTAGAAAAACATTGCGTATTATCAAGGAAAATATTATGTTTGCATTAGGGTTAAAAATTGTAGCATTACTTCTTATCATTCCGGGATGGCTGACATTATGGATTGCCATTTTTGCGGATATGGGTGCAACGCTACTCGTCGTACTGAATTCCTTACGATTGTTGCGTATCCATAAATAATAAGTAGGCTGAGCGGAGGCAAATTCTAATGCGATTACAAGAATGGACAATGGAAGAGCAGGAGCAGCTTATCCATTTTATGACGACGAATACATGGCCTTTTCATGGTAATTCCCACCCGGCTCGCAAGCTCATCGAAAAGGCAATCGAAGAAGGTGGCTATGAATCGGATGAAGTGAAGACGTTTTGGGTGGAAAATGAAGCGATGGACAAGGTAGGCATCGTGAAAATTCACGATTTGCAAGACGAGATACCATTGTTTGATTTGCGCATTGCGGATATGTCGCGAGGGTATGGCTATGGCCCTAAAGCACTTCGACTCGTTGCAGAATATGTCTTTGGCTTGCAGGATAAGAAAATTCGACTTGAAGGTCATACGAGGCAGGATAATCTTGCGATGCGTAAAACATTTGAACGGGCAGGTTTTGTGAAAGAAGCCCATTTGCGCAATGCTTGGTTTTCGCCAAAAGAGAATTCTTATTATGATGCGGTGACTTATGGGATTACCCGGAAAGACTTTGTTGCTGGAACAACGACGCCTGTCATTTGGGAAGATGGGGAAAAGACGCGAATGGCTACAACAACAACGAGAATTCCAGATTTCACGGAGTCATTTGAATCGGAGCGGCTCATTATTCGAGCGCCTAAAATTGGTGATGCGCTGGATGTTTGGAACGCAATCGTTGACTCGTTGCCTGCGCTGCGGGAGTGGATGCCGTGGGCGCAACACCAACCGGAATTGTCTGTGACTGAAGAAAATTTGCGCAAAGCGGTTGCTGATTTTATCACCCGTCAAGATCTGCGCTTTCATCTATACAGTAAAGAAACAGGAGAATTCGTCGGTTCGTCGGGGTTACATCGCATTGATTGGTCCATTCCAAAATTCGAAATTGGTTACTGGCTGGCGACAGAATTTGAAGGTAACGGATATATAACAGAAGCCGTTAAACGAATTGAGCAGTTTGCCTTTGAACAGCTTGGAGCACGCAGGGTGGAAATTCGATGTGATGAAGAAAATGTGAAAAGTCGCAGTGTTGCAGAACGTGCGGGCTTTATCTTAGAAGGAACTTTGCGACAAGATTCTTTATCGGCTGATGGTAATGTTTTACGTAATACATGTATCTATGCGAAAATAGACTAGACAAAAGGGATGCCGACTTAAAGTCGACATCCCTTTCGTCACAATCATTTTTTTCAAGGTATAAAAGGTGTTACAATAATAGACTAAAGGAAGGATGAAGTTCAATCCTTCCCACGTGTAGGCCTCTGGAGGTGGTACGATTGGCAACACCGGGTATGGAAGATTATCTTGAACAGATTTATTTGCATATCGAAGCAAAAGGCGTTGCGCGTGTGTCGGACGTTGCGGAATCACTTGCAGTACTCCCCTCATCCGTCACGAAAATGGCGCAGCGACTTGATCGGGAGGGTTATATCGTCTACGAGCGCTATAAAGGGCTTGAATTGACGGACAAAGGGTTGAAGTTTGGTAAGAAGCTTGTGAAGCGTCATGAGCTCCTTGAGCAGTTTCTCCGCATCATTGGCGTCGATGAGGAGAATATTTATGGCGATGTTGAAGGAATTGAACACCATCTAAGCTGGAACGCGATGGATCGCATAACAGACCTCGTTGAGGCGATGGGACAGGACAAGGAATTTGTACGGAAATTACGGGTAATGGATCATAAGGAAGAGGTAGATCAATAATGGAACAACTTAAATCAGGCTATACAGCCGACTTGGACGTGTTGGAGCGGGACGGGTCACGATGGGTTTTGGACGGTAATGGCGAAGACATAATGATGAATGCTTCTGATGCGGATGACAGCATTCAAGTAGGGGATACGGTACATGTTTTCCTCTATACAAACAGACGTGGTGAGCTAACGGCGACGATGCAAATGCCGATTATGACTGCGGGGACTTATGGTTGGGCACGTGTCATTCGAGTGGATGATAAAGAAGGTGTCTATGTAGATATCGGTTCTTCTTTTGAAGTACTCGTCAATCGAAATGATATGCCAAGAGTGCGATCATTGTGGCCGAAAGTTGATGATGCGCTTTATATGACGCTTCGCATGGATTTAGGTGGCAATATTTTCGGTAGGCTAGCAACGGAAGAACGCGTACTTGAACAAATTACGGAAGCTCCTTCAACCTATCTAAATATGAATGTTAAAGCAAGAGCATATCGGTTATTGCCAGTAGGGTCATTCATGCTTAGCACCCCAGAAAATCACCGAATTTTCATCCATAATTCAGAGCAGCTGAACGAACCGCGTCTTGGTCAAGAAGTTGACGTGCGGATTATTGCTGTTCATGAAGATGGCACGTTGAACGGCTCAATGCTTCCGCGGAAAGAAGAGCGTTTAGGCGATGATGCTGAAATTATTTTACGCTATTTGAACGACATTGGAGGACGGATGCCGTTTACGGACAAATCTTCTCCAGATGAAATCAAGGAAATGTTCTCAATTAGCAAAGCATCGTTCAAACGGGCTCTCGGGAAGCTCATGAAAGAAGGCAGAATTGAGCAAAGCGATGGCTGGACGACGCTGAAATAGGGAACCTATTGTACTCTTAATCGTACTAATGGGTATAACAAGGGGGGAAGCGTGTGAAACGTTTACTGACTATGATGATGGCGGCTGTGTTTATGGTCGGCATGTTAGTGCCTGGAGTAGTACATGCAGACGACGCTGTCATCGATGAAAAGCTTGGGAAGCCCATTGTCGTATATGGTGCAAGTTTATCTGATAGTGAAAAGGAAAGTGTGAAGCTAAGTCTAGGTGTTGCGCAGGAAGCTGAAGTGGAAGAGATTTCTGTCTCCGGCAGTGATCTTGTGAAATATATTAAAGACGGTAATAGTAATGCTGGCATGTATTCGTCGGCAAAAATTACGAGACGGGATGCGGGCAAAGGGCTTGTTATCTCCATCGTCACACCAGACAATATTACACAAGTCACATCTGACATATATGCTACCGCCATGCTGACGGCGGGGATTGAAGATGCGCTTGTCGAAATTGCTGCACCAAGAAAAGTGACGGGACATTCAGCACTTGTTGGAATTTACAAAGCCTATGAAGTATCGGGTGAAACGCTCGATACGGAACGGACAGACGTTGCAAATGATGAGTTGAATCTTGCTACAAAGTTTGCACAAGAAGCTGGTGTCGACAGTGCTAAAGTATCTGAGCTGCTAACGGAAATTAAAAAACAAATTGCAGAGAAAAATCCAGCAACAAAAGAAGAAGTTGAGAAAATAGTAACGGAGCAAATGAAGAAGCTCAATATCGAGTTGAGCGCGGCGGATCGTCAATTACTCATCGATTTGATGGATCGTATTAGTAAATTGGATATCGATTTTAATAAACTATCCGAACAACTAAACGATATGGCATCCAAAATTAAAGAGAAACTTGGCGACATTGACCCTGGATTTTGGGACAGTGTGAAAAACTTCTTTGCTAGTATTATTGACTCTATTCAATCGTGGTTTAAATAAGCTGTTGCGACTAAAAATAAGATTCGAAGAAAAGGGGTAGGGAAGATGAAATTTGAATTTGTAGAACTAGGTGGGGACGCATTTGCGTTCCGTCATGAACAAGACGGAGAACTGCTAGCTGAAATTACGTGGACACTTCTCGGGGATGTAATGGTAATGGATCATACTTTTGTATCTCCTACCCTTCGTGGTCAAGGTGTCGCAAAAGTATTGCTAGACCGTGCAGCTGACTACGCGCGTGACAAGGAATTGAAAATGGAGCCCGTTTGCTCGTATGTTGTCACTGCATTTGAACGCTACAAAGACTACGATGATGTAAAAGTATAACTTGAATCAGCAGAAGTTCCTGCTGATTAGGGGAACTTAGACTAAGAACGCCGCGTCCTGCGGCAACGTCTAAGTAACCAACAAGAAAGGATGCAGTTCAATCCTTCTCCTCTGTAGGCCTCAAGCGCAATTCAAAAATTGGACGCAATTACGCCAAGGCGTAATTGATAACTATCATAAAAAGGCAATCCATCAGCTGTTACTGATTGGATTGCCTTTTATCGTAAAGCAGAAAGTACTGACTGCATGCTAATCCCTCACATTAAAGTAATGAAGTACAAAATACCTGTCAACACAGATGCGCCGGCGACAGTATACAATAAGTCAGATTGGCTAAAAATTAGCTTTTTCTCCATTTGTAACGTCCCCTTTCTTTTCAGTTGTAGATGTTGCATACCCATTGCATACCCTATTTCAAAAAAAATGAAACCTATGCTACCAAATAACGTATACTCATATATAGAATAAAAGAAAGAGGTGCATGGCATGAAACGAACAGCAGAAAAGTCTTTAGCCATTATTAGTGCAGTACTATCAACAATAGGCATTATGATAGGTGTCGCTTTGGTGTCACTTTTTAATCTTATGAAGTCAGATCCTCAATTCCAAATCGAATTTGAACAAGGAATACTTTCAGATCCTACACTAGGCCCGGAGGATCTTGAGGTATTCAATATGCTTTTTGATTTCTTCGGAGGCGCAATGTGGTTCATCATCATCGGTCTCATCATCAGCTTGGTTTTGACGATTATTGGTCTCGTGAATATCTGGAATAGTAAAAATCCGAAACTGGCTGGGACTATGTTTATCATCTCAGGTGTGTTGGCTGGATTTGTTTCCTTGCCGTCCATTCTTCTGTATATCGCGGGAATTCTATGTTTTGTAAGAAAACCAACAGAAATAGATAAAACAGCGTTTACAGAAAATCAATATGACGGAACGATGAGACCGTTATAAGGTGAAAAAAACGCATTCCTTTATCGCCAAGGAATGCGTTTTTTTTACTATATTAGAACTGGATTATGAATCGTATAGACATATTGTGCGGTTTCGACAGGATGACCTTCGAAATCCTCCTTAAAGACATCGAGTAGTTCGAAGCCTTGCTTGTCACAGAAGGCTCGTCCGCCTAGGTTTCGGCTATCCACGTAGACAAACAATTGTTGTGCATCATCCAACATGGCGAGGGCATATTTAAAAAGCTTTTCTCCGTAGCCCATGTACTGATACGAGGGTAAAATATACATCGCCGTCAATTCAGAATCACCGTCTTCATCTATTTTTGTGAAGTTGGCAAAACCAACGGGTGTCCCTTCGCATTCAGCAATGAGTACAGTTGACTTCTCCATACGTTTTAGCATCATTGCATTTGAATAGGAACGATCGATAAATTTGTTCTGAATGTCTTCGGGAATAAGATCCCTATATGTTTCGCACCAAGTAATACGAGCAATATGTTGAACGTGCGCACTATCCTTGGCTGTCATCAGTCGGATCATTGCACTGTCACCTCAGCGTTTCTTTTTGCTATTATAGCAAATACTGGGGTTGAAAACTACTATTGTAATGAAAATGATATATATGTATAAAGGGGATTAAATTACGTATTGGGCGTTTGTGAACAGTTTGAAAAGGGTATACTAGTTGTATAAGAAAGTTGAATATAGAGCTAGGAGGAATGATGAAGATGGCACGTAAACGAAATAATAGCCTATTAATTGCGACGATGGCGGCGGGTGCTTATGCCTATTTCAGCAAAAAAGAAAATCGAGATAAGGCACAAATTGCTTTCAATAATATGAAGACAAAAGTCGATTCTTACATGGGGTCACAAAAATTAAACCGTTGTCCAGAAACAAAAATTGGTCATTCGGATCCCTATGATATTCAAGATAATAAGATGGTCAGTGAAGGTGCCCAGACAAGCGTCCATTACTATAACCAGGAAGTAGAAGATAATGTAAAAATGACATCTGAAACAGATGGACTTTATCATAAAAAAGAGCAGAGCGGTTTAAGCGCGCAGTAAAAATTACGAATAAGAAGCGTTTCCTACTAAGGGAACGCTTTTTATTGTTGGAAGTATTTACAACTGAATCAATTTCATAATTACCTATTTCGATTAAAAAGGCGAACAATTATACGATTATGAATTTCAATATTCGAAAATATGATGTTCCACTTTCGTTGATTGGAGCGTAAGGCGGCGACTCCTGCGGGAACAGCACGGGCTGAAGACCCTTGGTGGAAGGCAGTCTAAAGACGCCGCGTCCTGCGGCAACG
>NZ_JAWLIQ010000030.1:0-38166 GCF_033485175.1 Sporosarcina sp. YIM B06819
CATATACGATATCGTTTCATCAACATCACCTCCGTACAAATCCTTTACCCTTTGCACGGAAAAATAGGCATGCTATCAATAGACTTTTAACTATTTTTATAGTTTTTTATATGCTGTTCTAGTGCCTCCTCGTATTTCTTCTATGTCTACTAATTTCGACACTCGTAGAAGTTTTCCTTTATTCTAAAATAACTCCGGCTGCGCAATATAGCCGGAGTGTTTTTATGGAATGGGCCACCTTCAATCAATCCATTCCCCTGTATACACAGACTGTGGGCGAAAAATGGTGTTGTCACTCGACTGTTCTATCGCATGTGCCGTCCAGCCGACAATTCTTGCCACGCTAAATGTCGGTGTAAAAAGTTCAGGTGGCATATTGATAGAGCGCATAATGGCAGCGGCATAATATTCGACATTCGTATACAGTTTCCTCCCTGGCTTGTAAATGTCCAATAAAGTGATGATTTCTTTTTCGGCGGCTGTTGCTAAATCTAACCAGCCGTCCTTCCCTGCCATATGAGTACAGGTATCCCTCAATACAATCGACCGAGGATCTTCTGTTTTATAAATTCTGTGACCGAATCCCATAATTCGTTTACCACTCTTCATTTTCTTTTCAATAACTGGACAGATATTTTCTGGTGCTTTGATTTCTTCCAATAATTCAATGACAGCCGAGGGGGCGCCTCCGTGTAATGGACCCTTCATTGTACCAATAGCTGACGTAACTGCTGATGTGACATCTGATTCGGTCGAAATAGTGACGCGTGCTGCAAATGTGGAAGCGTTCAAACCATGCTCCATCGTCAATTTTAAATAGGTTTCGAGTGCCTCAACCTGCACTTCATTCGGAATAATGCCTGTCAGCATCCATAAATAATTCGCTGTGTGAGCTAAAGCTGGATTGGCTTCCACTATCGGTTTCCCCTGCTGATTTCGGTAATGGCGCGCGATGATGACCGGAAGAGCGGCCGTCAAAATGATTGCTTGGTCCTTGACTGGTTGCTCGTTAAAACTTGTGGAGGCATAGCCAGAAACTGCCGTCCGCATGGCATCCATCAATGGCATATCACGAGGTAACGCATCAATAATGGCGACAATATGTGGTGGGAGTACTCTTCCTACCATCATTTTTTCATTCAATTCTCTTTGCTCATCTTCTCTTGGGAGACAACCATGCCACAGGAAGTAGGCTACTTCTTCAAATGAATGAGACGATATGAGATCGCCCACTAAAACACCCCGATAGCGCAATTCCCCCTTTTCTCCATCAACAGACGCAATTTTCGTATGCACAGCGACCACATCTTTCAACCCTCTTTGAAACATAACCATTCCCCCTTCTTTTCATTAGTATAAAGTGGAGGTATGATTATAGAAATTGAATGTTTTTTATCGATTCGATTACTATTATTAATCAAAGAGGTGCTGCCTTATCGATTATCAATGGCTAAAAACGTTTGCGATTGCTGCTGAAACATTAAATTTCCGGAAAGCTTCCGAGAAATTGATGTTGTCCCAACCAAGTGTCACCGTCCATATTCGACTACTGGAGGAACAGTTGGGTACCAAGCTGTTTGACCGCATGAACAACCGTGTCACTTTGACGGATGCTGGTAAAGTTTTTTATCCAGAAGCAGTACGACTCACTAACGATATCGAATCTAGTGTCAATCGAATGCATGCATTTTCGCAAGGTTATCGCCGGAACTGGACCATTGCCATTTCACCGTTAATGGCCGAGACGATTTTACCTTATTTTTTGCGGACATTCATCGATCGTCACAAAGACATCGAAATCTCCATCCGCATCGAAGAATCTGAAGCTATCGAACAACTTGTTGACAATGGAGATGTCCACCTCGGCATCTCTGCGCTAGATAGCAAATATAAAAATATTGAATCGATTCATATGTATGAGGACCCCACTTTATTCATCATGCCAACCGACAAATACGATGAGGAAAGTGGTCCGCCCATTGACGTTCCTGATGTACTACGGATGAATTATTTATTGACACACCATCATCCCGTCTTTTGGGACGACTTACTGTTTACGCTTAACAAACATATCTCCGGCATTCGAACGATGAAAGTGACACAAGCGCATATCGCAAAACGCTTCATTCAGGAAGGACTCGGCGTCTCTTTTCTGCCACATTCCATTGTGCGACGCGAATTAATTGAAGGCAGACTGATGCAACCATATTTCGACCTGTTTGAACTACCAACTGTCTCAACTTATATCCTTGTGAAAAAGAAAGGCGAGCTTGAGGTAGAATTTATGAATGACATTGCTAATTATTATTTTGGGTAAACTTGCTTGAAAGTCGCACGGTACCAGACAATTCACCCGATCATTTTGGTATACTAAGAAGACCACGTAATGGCGTGATTTTTTTGCATGATAAAATCTTCCAACAGGTTCGTACATTTATTACAGAAAAATTAGATCCCGCTTTTATTATCATTTTTGGCTCGTATGCAAAAGGTACGACTCACAGTGACAGCGATATTGACGTGGCTTTCTATCGCGAGGATCAATCCTTTTCTGCCTATGAATTATTCATGTTTGCCCAGCAATTAGCAGACATCATTGGTATTGAAGTTGACCTGATTGATTTACAAGAGGCATCTACTGTTTTTGCAGCGCAAATATTTTCGACCGGTGAAGTCATTTATTCCAAAAACGACAACTTACGAATGGAATTGCATATGCGCACATACAGCATGTACGCCCGGCTAAACGAAGAACGGCAACCCATTATTGATAAAATAATTGAAACGGGGTCAGTTTATGGAAAATGATGTCATTCTAAATAAAATCACGGTTATTGAAAGATGCCATACTAGAATAAAAGATGTATACGCTGGGGATCCAAATAATTTAACAGATTTCACTAAACAGGACTCCATCGTATTGAATATTCAACGTGCTTGTGAAGCATGTATTTACCTTGCTATGCATGTATCAGCCGAAAAGAAGTTCGGCTTACCCCAAAAAAGTAGAGAAGCCTTCGAACTGCTTCACACAAATAATGTAATTACAGAAGAAACTGTCACTAATATGAAGTCAATGGTAGGTTTCCGCAATATCGCCGTCCATGATTATCAAGCTATTAACGCTAAGATTTTGGAAAAAATCATTGAACATCACTTAGATGATTTCATTTCTTTTACAAAACAAATTCTTGCTTATTAAATCAAACACCCCTCTCCGCCATGGAAAGGGGTTTAAACTACTCTAATGTATCCAATTGACTTCGAACATACTCCCCCCGCGCTTCAATATACGCACAGATAAACGCTGGCTCTTGATCAAATATATGCAGATTGTCCTTTTCATACGGGTCTTTTTCAATATAAGGTCTAATAAGCGCATGCAATTCTTCAATTTTAGGCTTTAAATAGTCAACGGTAAATTTGTTATTTAAAATATCTTCTAGCATTTTTTTATAGTGATTGCGAAACGTCTTCACATCAAGAATCCGCGCAGTAAGTGTGTTAAATCCTTGGATTCTCAGATAGTCTTCGCGCATCATCTCTCCCTCGACATCTCTCCCCCATGTCGCGTCATAATCCCACGGAATCACTTCAAATAAGCCAGTCTCTCCATTACGGTACAAGGCATAGTTATGGACAAAACCATCAAAGTTTTGGGTAAAAACTACCCCAGCAAGCCAACGAAGATACTTGTCAATATTGACGTACTTAACGATTTCAGTTTCAAATTCATCCCTTGGAATTGTATTAATGCCAAGGATCAGTTCCTGCAAATACATTTCATCCTGCTCTGTACCATACTTTTTTTCATAGCCAAGACCAAGCGATTCCTTCACTTTTTTATCAAGATCACTCATTAATGAAAAGTTGGCGTCTCCATCAACCGCGTAGAAAATTGCTCCTTTTGGTAAATTTCGATTCGTTAGGAAATATTCATCGACTGACTCTAACTCCAAATAAAGGCCCTCATTCTTGCCATTCATTTTCAAAAAAACGAAACGCGAGTTTGGGGACAAACAACCGATTTCATTAAAAAAGTCAAATGACAATTTGTTTCGAATTAATGACGGATCTTTAAATTCCGCATTCCAATGAACTTCTTTTGCCTGTCGATATGTGGTTGGCTTGTAAAAACTGACATGATACGATTTCTTCGGTAAATCACGGATATGCGAACCGCGATAAGCTAAGTCGATGGCATATTTCTTTTTGTTAATCGTCAGTTTGGCAGCCACTGGATCATCTTGCCAAATATCTTTTCGCAGTTCATTTCTATCTGAAGGGTGAATAAAGAGCTGATATTCAGGGATTGGCATATGCACCATCCTTTTTCCATTTACCTTATTCGTATGAATAACGAGAGATGGTTGTCACCGTATAATTTATTGGCAACGAGTAAACGATTGTCCCTACTTCGTTTTGGACAGCCACGTACCTTATAGAAGGGGAGGAATTTGCTCTTCACAAAAAAGAAAGGGGGTTAGGATATGTCTAATTTCTCTATGGACAATATATACCGAGCAGTTGACAATGCCAGACGTTCGGGGCTAGGAGATTTCCTTTTTCAGGAACCCACTAGTAACCGAGGGCGTTCAAATCGCTGCCGATGCAATGAATGCAACCGACGCCGCACAAGTAGGAGACCGCAGACTTCTCGTCCGGCAAATTCAAATCGTTGTTCTTGCCGCGTTGTAGGACAATCGAACGCTAACCGATGCACGTCACGCAATCCAAGACGAACAGATCGGAATCGATGCACTTGCCGCACCCAAAGTCAATCGAACTCTAATCGCCGTAATCAAGGCTGTTGCGGCGGAGTCTACCGTCGAAATCGCTGGTAACTAGCAACGCAATTAGACATTTATATTGAACAGGGGTTATCAAATTAGTCGCAATCCAGCGACTTACTTGATAATCCTTTTATTTTTCATTGATAAAAATAGGGTGCATGGAAACTGGATGCCCCATTGAAAAATTGGTTGGAAGCATCCTTCTCGCTGGAAAGCGCAATTTTTCTCTCACTTTATTTCAGCTAGTCCATAAGATTAAAACTAAATACAGCCTCATTACTTTCTTCCCACTGTTCAAAATACGTCGAACATGGGTGATTCATCTCCAATTACTTTTGTCTTATTTTGTCGAAAACACACTTTTTTTCGATGTGATTTGTTGATTGTTTACTAAATTCTCTTTACTATTGAAATAAATCAGTAGGTAATTTTAATTAGTACCCATTACACATGTTAATATCAGTTATTAGTTATAAGTGACTATATTTGTCACGCCTTATATTACTACGGAAAGGTATTGATCGCTATTGGACAGGGGTATTCAATAAGGAAAGTAGAGGGGTTTGAAACAACGTTGACTTTTGAAGTTTTATCGGCAGGCTAACTTTAGGACAATCTTTAGACAGTAGTTTTAGCATTAATTGTGTAGATAGAATACAAGAAGTGGGATGAATAAAACTGGAAAAGGGGTCATAATGGATGAATTTTACAATTGGCAAGAAATTGTTAGGTGGATTCTTAAGTGTTGCAGTTATTCTTGGAATCATCAGCACTATATCCTATTACAATATACAGAAGGTAGATAAATCTTTTTCTGATTTAGTCGATCGGCGTGCGGTTATTGAATCGCATGCACTGAAAATGGAGACAATTACTTCCCGAGAAATCAGTAACTTGCGGGGTGTGCTATTGCAGGAAGTTGGTACACCAGAAGCGCTATCAAAAGTGATTGCTGACCTTAATGAGCACATTGAAGCTGCCCACAAGTTAGCGAATCGACCAGAACTCAAGGATACACTTACACAGCTGAAAACAATGAATGAAAAGTTTAAACAGGAAGCAGATAAAGTTATAAGCTTGATGGAGTCTAGTCCAGAAAAAGCTGAAAGACACTCTTTTGCGGTAGCAATGCCTTTGGCGAGGGAAATACGCGATATCTCAATTCAAATAGCCCTAGAACAAGCGGAACTTATGAAGGAAGAAAGTATTGCTAGCTCTGAATTGGTTAGTTCCGTTACTTCGACAGTTCTCACCTTAAGTGTAATTGCTATTATTTTGGCGATTTTAATAGGCGTACTCATTACCCGAATGATTACAAAACCATTATTATTAATAGAAAAAGCTTCAGAGGAAATCGCGTCAGGTGATTTGACCCAAGAGGATATCAAAGTAAAAAATCGTGATGAACTTGGGAATCTTGCAAAATCCTTTAACAACATGAAAACGAATCTTCGTCAATTGATCCAACAAGTTAGCTTAGATGCCGAACAAGTAGCGGCAACATCCGAACAGCTTTCCGCCGGTGCCGAACAGACCGGTAAAGCAACTGAGCAGATCTCAATTGCCATTCAAGAGGTGGCTTTAGGTTCAGAAACGCAAGTCTCCCATGCAAGAGGAGCTTCTCAAGCAATTACAGATATTTCAAGTGGTATGAATCAGGCTGCATTTTCTATACAATCCGTCGCAGATTTAACGACTACTACGAGCGAAAAAGCAACCGCTGGAAATACTGTTGTTACTCAGACCGTTGAACAAATAAATCTTGTGCAACAGTCCGTAAGCGAATCGAGAGAGGTTATTAACGCCCTAGGTGAAAAATCAGGGGAAATTGGCCAAATCGTTGAATTGATTACGCAGATTGCTGATCAAACGAATCTCTTAGCTTTAAATGCCGCAATTGAAGCTGCGCGGGCCGGGGAGCATGGTCGAGGGTTTTCAGTCGTTGCCGATGAAGTTAGAAAGTTGGCCGAGGGGTCTGGACAAGCCGCGGGTCAAATCCGTAATCTTATTCTAGAAATCCAAACTGAAGCGGAGAATGCCGTTCAATCTATGAATCTTGGTTCATCCGTTGTTGAGCAAGGTATTCATATGGTTCATCAAACAGGTGAGGTCTTCAAAGACATATTAGTGGCTATTGAACAAGTAACTGCGGAAGCACAGGAGGTTTCTGCTATTATTGAGCAAGTTAATTCAAGCTCGAAAAATATGGTAGATACCATGGAAGGTGTAGCTTCAATCGCTGAACAATCTGCTGGAAATACACAGAACGTGGCTGCTTCAGTTGAAGAACAAAATGCCTCAATGGAGGAAATATCAGCTTCAACAATAGCTTTGAGTTCCATGGCCCAAGATTTACAAGAAGTAATAAGTACCTTTAAAGTTTAATTTGGTGCAGCACAAGTTTTTGTACTGAAAGCGAAGCCTCCGGCGTAATTGATTAAACAAAACCCCTTACAAAAAGTTGTGAGGGGTTTTCGCTGTTCTATAAGACTGGTGAATATGATCAATATACAATCAGCTGTCACCCCGGTGCTTTAATATGCGCAAGGTAGCGCCAACGTATTAAATAAAAATAGATGATTTGCATCAATGTAAAGCCTGCCAAGACAAGTACAAGTTCTTTTACAATAGAAATTTCTGCAAGTGCGTCCCAAATCACTTGCAATGATAGAAATGCAAAAGAGCTATGGACAAACGCCACACCCCACGGGAAGAAGAACTGGGGAATTAATTGGCGATTGACGATCTTTTTAAATTCCCGGTCTGTAATACCCATACGTCGGAGCACATCGAACTGTTTTCGATCACGCTCAAGTGAAGTATATAATCTAAAATAAATAAAGCTGCCAGCTGCCAAGAAGAAAACTGCGGCCAGTAGTAATCCAATGAACAATAGCAATGAAAACGTCGTTCGAATGACTGAATAGTTCAAACCAGGGTTGACGAAGGAATATGGCAACTTTACGGCTGTCCCTGCAAGAAATGATTCTGTATCTGTCGTATCAATCGATAGCCCGATATCCTTTGTCTCCTGCCAATCCGGCACGTTAAAAGCATAATAATTAAAAGAAGATAAACCTTTTGTAAACGCTGTGTCGAACACCTTATCATAATCTGTATCATTCAACACAATAGCGTTTGTCGCAATGGAATATGATGAAAACAAATGATACGGATAGGCCCCATCAATATTCACCATCACTTTGCTTTCTTCCAGTAATGTCCTCACTTTTCGGCTGTTCAGCTGGTCATAGGCGGACATAGAAGGCGGAAGGAATTGCGCCTCTCCCTCTAGTAACTCCACTGCTGGGTAACCAAATGACAAGGCCAACATATTAACATTTGATAGCTTCAATATGGCAACTGGTTTTCCAGTGAATGATGATGTTTGCTCCAGTACTTGGAATCGAATAAGAGAATAATCGATTTTATCGGTGTTAAGTTCATTAACCAACTGCGCGATATGCTGTCGTTCAAGCTCATTGTCTTGTTTACTTTTATAAATAAGGCCTAGCGGATGCATTTCACGGTACTGAGAAGCGAATGATGTCAACGATGCCAATAGGCCAACTGACATAAATGCGATGGTCGACACCATCGTCACGATGAAAAACATACGTGCATTTTCACGTAACCGGACAACACCCTCTGATATCGACAGCAACCAAAAGTGATGCCAGTATAAGCGCTTCCGCTTACGAATCTGGTGTAACAACAACGGTAAGGAGTCTGAGAAAAAGTAAAAAGTACCAATTGTCGCTAAAGGTGGCAAGAAAAATAGCAAGCCAATGACCACTGAATTAGTCGTACTCGCCGCCATCACATACGCCACCCCTAGAAACAGCAACCCTAGATAACCACGACTTCTCGAATAGCCATATGCACCTTGATTCCCCGCTTCCCCTTGTATGAGATCTGCCACTTCCCCCGTTCGAATAAACACCGGAGCGACAAATGAAATAATAATAAATAAGCTCATAAAAGCACCAATAGTCAAGGCAAATGGTTGCCAAGAAACATAGAGTGGTAAAGCAGGCAACAGGACAATTTCTCGGACAATCATAAAGAAAAACTTTGAAAACATAAAGCCGAGAAACGTTCCAGCAGCGATAGACATCATACCAATAAACATCGTTTCAGTAAAAATAAGTCGATTCAGCTGGCGTTTGGCCATGCCTAAATGGAGTAAAATACCGAATTCTTTGGACCTCGCCTGCAAAAATGCCCGCATCGAATAAAACAAGAAAAACACTGTAAAAATATATAAAATAATTTCTGCTGCACCCATACCTGTGATGGCAATTTCTTGGATGAATCGATTTTCAATGGATGGATGGAACAGTAACATCGAATACAAGAAAAACACCATGACCGAAAAGACACTTGCCATGAAAAAAGCGGCATAGATGCGTCGATTGCGAACGACGTTACGGTAAGCGAACTGACGAAAGGTCATGTACATTTCCCCCGAGCAGCGACAGGACGTTTAAAATACGTTGGAAAAACGTCTGACGCCTTTCATCTTTATAGATTTCATTGAAAAATTCGCCATCCTTAATGAATAACACACGGTCACAATAACTGGCAGCAATCGGATCATGTGTCACCATAATCACTGTTTTTTTCTCAGTTTTATTAATTTGACTGAGCAGTTCAAGGACATCTCGGGCTGATTTTGAATCTAGATTTCCCGTCGGCTCATCCGCCAGAATAATTTTTGGCCTATGGATGAGAGCGCGCCCAATCGCCGTTCGCTGTGCTTGCCCACCCGATAACTCATCAGGTCGACGGTTCAAAATATCCGACAAATCGAGGCGTTTGGCAAATTCCGCAATACGTCTTTCCATTTCCGATACGGAAATCCCATCGAGGGTTAAAGGCAATACAAGATTCTCTTCTACCGTCAGCATTTGCAGAAGGTTAATATCTTGAAAGACAAAACCAAGATTTCGTCTTCTGAATAACGCTAACTCATTTTGTCCGAGTGTTTCGGGTTCAATGCCATTAATCATCAAGCGCCCATAGGTTGGTACAGTAATCGTTGAAATTAAGTTCAACAACGTTGTTTTCCCACTGCCAGAAGGCCCCATGACCGCAACAAATTCGCCTTCCTCCACTTCAAAATCGAGGCGGTTCAATGCGCGGTGCATCACTTTTCCTTCATAGATTTTCGTCACTTCCGTCAATTCCACGATTGTGTTCCGTGTCATCCGCTTGCCCCGCCTTTCCATTTTTTATCAATTACGCATTGGCGTAATTGCGAATCGAACTGCGAAGGGTTCGATTTGCCGTATTTCTGTGGTTTTTGCAGAAATTAAGGCACATAATCAGGACGTCGCGTACTTAGACTGCCTTCCTTTAACTCCCTTCAAAATTTGTGACATCCGCCGGAGGCCTCTTAATTCAATTAAGCAGGGGCGAACTCCCCCTGCTTAATTGAATTAAAGAGGACAATCACTGTTGTGCCCGTCCCAAGTTCCGATTCAATCGTTAATGGATGCCCCAATCTATTACATACTTCCGATGCGATATAGAGTCCCATCCCCGTCGATTCACCTGTCAGTCGACCATTTTCGCCTGTAAAGAAAGCTTTTGTCACGCGGTTCAAGTCCGACGAGGGTATGCCGATTCCTTCATCTCGAATCATTAGTTGTATGCCCTGCTCTGTACTAGTCGCGGTTAAATGGACTTTTTTGCCTTGCTCAAAAGTATATTTCACCGCATTGGTTATAAACTGCCCAATGACGATTTTCAACCACTTCATATCTGTCGCAACCGTAAATTTTGCATCAATTGAAATGACTGGGAATACACCATTGATGATGAACAGCCGCTTATGTTCTGTAACAATTTCCTGCACAACCTTTTTCAGTACAACTTGCTCAATGTGCATATCCTGTTCAAATGTTTCCAAGCGTGCATTAACGAGGACAGAATCGAGCCCGCGTCTCAATTTGTCAATTTCTTCTTTGATGCTATCGCGGTCCAAGTCATCTTGCTCCTGTAACAACAGTCCTATGACAGAAATCGGTGTTTTCATCTGGTGCACCCATTGGTTCATAAAATGGAGCTGCCGGTGTTGAGAGGCATATAACAGCTGTACTTCGTTTTGATACAGTTTATAAAGGTCGCGTGTGAAGTCCGTTGTTTGTCGATGTTCTGGTGCCTGCGCATGGCGTATGAGCGCATCTTCCATCTTATCTGGCTTGCGTGTGATGGCTGCGTAAAAAGACCGCCTCATGATAAATTTGCCGACCAAATAGCCCGCTGTCAACAGCATGCTCATACTAATGGAGTAAACAGCTGTGTTAAAGTTTCGGAAGCCATCTAGCCAATATAACAGTAGAATGAACAGCACGAGTAGTATTTGGAAAAGGAGAAACGATAGATGCTCCTTTACGAATAGCGTAAACTTTTTCATGATTCCTCTGGCGCCAATAAGAAACGATACCCCGCTCCACGCACCGTTTCAATGGATGATTGAATGCCGTATTCAGCCAGCTTTTTTCGCACGCGGGTCATATTAACGTTTAATGTATTTTCATCAACAAAGGATTGATCATCCCATAGCTCTTCCAATAGCTTTTCACGTGACACTACTTTTGGTGTTGCGTCGATGAGTAGCTCTAAGATGACACATTCTTTTTTTTGCAGGGGTACAACATTGTTGCGAACCTGCAATTCCATTCGTTCGATGTATAAATTGAGCACTCCAGCCTTCACCGTACGTTCAGATTGGTTCGGTGCATATTCACCAAACGTTCTACGTAAATGACTTCTTATTTTTGCAAGGACGATTTCGTAATGAAAAGGTTTCGTAATGAAATCATCGCCACCATTTTCCAACGCAAATACTTGGTCCATGTCACCAGATCGCGCGGAGATGAATAAGATAGGACAGGTGGTATGTTGGCGAAGTTGACGGCACCAATAATAGCCGTCATAAGAAGGCAAATTGATATCGAGCAAAATAAGATGTGGCTCAAATGCCAGGCACTCCTCTGTTACCTGTTCAAAATCTTCAACAATCGCAACATCATATTGGTATTTCCTAAGTGTTTCTGCTAATAGCTGTGCAATTTTCCGGTCATCTTCAACAATAAAAATACGGTGATTTTCCATCTGTTCAATCCTCCTTAACAGTTATTTTTAGTATAACCTAGAAATCATTGTCGCGCAGTGAGGACCTATTGTTATGTAGGGATACTTCTCTACGCGAGGCGGCTCTCTTGGCACGTGAGGCAATTAATCCACAAAAAAGAAGCCTGACACATAGTCAGGCCCCGTTATTCATCAATAAATTAATTGCAGAAACTCTTCTTTCGTAATACCACCAAGATATGCCGGAATATCAATCACGGTAAGGGCTTCGCTCATGGACTGTCTGTCATACTGAACACCCTTCAAGCTGTCTTCAATGACGGAAACTTCACCAACACCAAAGAAATCGCCGAAAATGTTCACGTCTTCGATGATGCCTTTATTGACATCCAGTCGAACGTCAATTCCGCCCACTGGGAATCGATGCGAATGCTGCATGTTGAATTTGGGTGATTTCCCATAGTTCCAATCCCAGTTTGCATAGCGTTCTTTCGATAACGCACGAATGTTTGTCCAATCGTCATCCGTCAGCTCCATGTACTGGATATTTTCCTCACCACCAAAAATCGAGGTCAATACGTTCATGCGAAACTGTTCGATCGTCATCGGCTCTTCAAGGAATTCCGAAATATTAGCTACACGACTGCGGATCGACTTAATGCCTTTCGATTCAATTTTATCTTTCCGTACTTTCAGGGCGGAAACAACCCGCTCCATTTCCGTGTCAAACAACAGCGTACCGTGGCTAAACATACGACCATTCGTTGAAAACTGTGCATTCCCTGAAATCTTGCGCCCCTCAACCAAAATATCATTACGCCCAAGAAGTTCCGCCTTCACCCCCATTTCAGCAAGTGCTTGAACAACCGGCTCTGTGAACTTTTTAAAGTTACGGAATGAGTCTCCATCGTCTTTTGTAATAAAACTGAAATTCAAATTGCCGTGGTCATGATACACAGCGCCGCCACCAGATAGACGACGAACAACATGGATACCGTTAACATCCACATAATCTGTATCGATCTCCTCAATCGTGTTTTGATTTTTTCCGATAATGATCGATGGTTCATTAATATAGAACAGTAAAAATGATTCTTTCTCAATGTCCATATTTTTCAGCGCATACTCCTCAATTGCGAGGTTAATGCGCGGGTCAGTAATCCCTTTGTTATCAATGAAATACATGTAAATCGCTCCTTACTCAAATAGACTCTCATTTATTTTATCTGAAAAGTGGAGAAATGTGTTGACATTTGATTCACTGTTATAATACACTACTAATAACAAATTTAGTACTAGTACAAATTGAAAGGGGAGAATGAATCATGATCGACAACGTCATCGAGTTTTTCAAAAACCTACCTGCCAAAGTTTGTACGTCTTGTGGAAATGACATCGAAGAACAGCATGAATGCTACGGCAACAAATGCGACTCTTGCAATATAGTGTAATTTTTTTTGCAACCACTGTACTACTACAACGTTTTTTTAAAATTTAGTACTATTACAACTTGGAAGAGGTGAATACGCTATGATCGAAAACGTCATCGAGTTTTTCAAAAACTTGCCTGCTAAAGTTTGCATCACTTGTGGCAAAGAAATCGAAGAACAGCACGAGTGCTACGGCAACAAATGCGACTCTTGTAATATTTTATAAGCATATCAATGACACCTCGGCGTGATTGCGTCCGGAACTTTTCGAGCTTGGGGCCTACAAGGGGGAAGGATTGAACTGCATCCTTCCTTGTTGCTACAGGACATGGCGTACCTAGGTTGCCTTCCTCTTTATTTGGGTTCAGTGAGAGTTTGAACATCCACTGAACAGGAAATAAAACCGCAAACACGCGTTACTTTTAAAGGTGAGAATTATCTGCCGAATTCAAATAAAACAGCCGTGGAAATCATCCCCACGGCTGTTTTTTATTCAATCAAAATAGTTCATCCAAAATCTCTTGCACTGCCGCCCTACCTTGATCGATACAATCAGGTAAGCCGACACCATTATAAGAAGCACCCGCTAGTTTCACGCGTGGAAACTTCGCCTGCAATTCCAGGCGCGCTGCCTCAATACGTTGTTTGTGACCAACCCGATACTGCGGTCGATCTTTTTTCCAACGAGTTACTACTGTGAAATCCGGCTTGCCTGTTATGGTCATGATTTTACCCAAATCTGCGAGAACAATTTTTTCAATTTCAGCATCTGGCAAATCAACAATTGCCTCGTCGCCCACGCGCCCAACAAATGCACGAATCAGTACTTTTCCTGCCGGAGTCGTTGTAGGCCATTTGCGATGTAACCAGGTACATGCTGTAATCGAATAATCACTACTTCTCGAAACAAGAAAACCCGTTCCTTCTTTATCTTGCACAACGGCAGCTTCAGGAAACGCTAACGTAATCGTGGCAACAGACGTTGTAGGAATTTGTCCCAAGTCTTGTAGCAGACCATGAGGTACAAACAAGCGACTTGCCATTTCGTGACCCGTCGTCAAAATAACCGCATCTGCTTCAATTTTCCGTCCATCATTCAACTCAACAATCGTTTGATCCCCTAAAGACTCAATCGCCTCTGTTCGGACGCCCTTCATGACAGATCCCGGCTCGAGCTGTTGTTCAATAGCTTCTACTAGCGTCTCCAGCCCATTACGGAATGTATGGAAGACGCCTTCCTTCTTTGCGCTGTGACTATTCTTCTGCGGTAATTGCTTAGGTGTCGTCTTTTTCATTCCTAAAATAAGACTTCGATGCTTTTTCTCCACTTCGTAAAACTGCGGAAACGTCGATTGCAAACTCATTTGGTCGATATCTCCTGCGTAAACACCAGACAATAGCGGTTCAATCAAGTTTTCGACGACTTCCCTCCCAAAACGTCTACGGAAGAAGCCCCCTAATGACTGGTCGCCTTTCGCGTCGGATCGCGGGAGAATGAAATCTCCCGCTGCACGTATTTTCCCTGTCCATGAGAATAGCCCTGTCTTCAAAAATGGTGTTATTTCTGTCGGAATCCCCATCACAGAACCACCCGGAATCGGATGCAGCGTACCATTGACAAAAACATAGGCCTGTCCAGTCGCATTTTTCACGAGTTCCCCTTCGATTCCAAGGTCCTCCGCTAGAACGCCCATACTTTTTTTACGGATTAAAAATGAATCCGGACCACGCTCAATGACAAAACCATCACGTCGCACTGTCTGGATCTTACCGCCGAGTCGGTTCGATGCTTCAACTAAAATAACGTCAAGGGCAAGCCCTTTTTCACGTGCTTCTTTTTGCATATAAAATGCCGCCGAGAGGCCTGTAATACCACCACCGACGATGACGACTTTTTTATTTTGCTCCATCATAGTCCATCATCACTTTCTATCGATAATATTAGGCTTCCTTCATTTTATCAAACACCGCATCCACCATCGCATCGACAAATAGTGAATTGACGTTCGGCATGGCTGGGCGGTAATAGGATGCACCGATGTCATCACAGACAACCTTACACTCGTAATCATTGTCATATAACACTTCAAGATGATCGGAAACGAAACCAACTGGTGTGTAAACGAATGTAGAATACCCTTTTGCCGTATGCAAATCACGAGTCAAATCCTGAACGTCTGGCCCAAGCCAAGGTTCTGGTGTCTGGCCCGCACTTTGCCAGCCAACTTCGTAGTTTTTCACACCAGCTGCTGTCGCAATAAGGTCTGCTGTCTCATTCAATTGATCAGCATACGGATCACCGTTCGCTAAAATCTTTTCAGGTAATGAATGTGCTGACACAATCAGGCATGCAGTCGCCCGTTGTTCTTCGCCCATACCTTCAAATGTCCCCCGAACTTGCCCCGCCCAATACTCGATAAACTTCGGCTGCTTGTACCAGCTTTCCACCGATGTAATAGTCATTCCATGCTTGTCAGCTTCTTCTCGTACACGTCCATTATACGACTTGATGGAAAACGTTGAAAAATGTGGTGCCAATACGATTGATACCGCTTCTTTAATACCATCTGCATGCATTTTTTCGACTGCATCTTCGATAAAAGGCGCGATATGTTTTAATCCAATATAGACTTTGAATTCAATGTCATTCTGCACTTCATTCAAACGGTTGCAAAGCGCATTGGCTTGGTCTTCGGTAATTTTGGCAAGTGGGGAAATTCCACCAATTGCTGCATAGCGGTTGCGTAAGTCCTCCAATTGTTCCGGTGCCGGCGGGCGACCATGACGGATATGCGTGTAATACGATTCAATATCCTCTTCCTTATTCGGAGTCCCATAAGCCATTACTAAAAGTCCCATTTGTTTCTTCGTCATCACGTTCACCTCGTCAGTTTATTTACGCAACTGCGCACTATAACTATGGATAAATTCAGTCAGTTTTTTCAATGTTGCCGGTTTAACATCTGGGAACACGCCGTGGCCCAAGTTAAAGATATGGTTACCATGCTCCACACCTTGCTCAATAATAACCTTCGCACGCTCTTCAATAATGTTCCAGTCTGCCAATAGCATAGAAGGGTCCAGATTACCTTGCACTGGCTTCGTTATGCCACGTTCGCCCGCTTCCTTGATAGACAAACGCCAGTCAAGACCCACGACATCTACAGGTAGATCATGCCATTCATTCGCCAAGTGGCTTGCACCAACACCAAATGTAATAAGTGGAACGTTCAATTTACGCAACTCTGTAAAAATACGTGTCATCACTGGTTTGATGAAAATACGGTAATCCTCAACATTCAAAGCACCTACCCAAGAATCAAAGATTTGAATCGCTTTTGCACCTGCGGCTACTTGTGCAGTAACGTACGTAATCGTCATATCAGCAAGTTTGTCCATCAAGGCAAACCACGCTTCTGGCTCAGATACCATGAATGATTTCGTCAAGTTATAGCTTTTCGAAGGTCCTCCTTCAATCATATAGCTTGCAAGTGTGAACGGTGCTCCAGCAAAACCAATGAGTGGAACATTCAATTGTTCCTTCGTCAATATTTTAATCGTCTCAAGAACGAATGGAATATCATCTTCTGGTGATAAATCACCAAGATTATGGACATCTTGAACAGTACGAATGGGATTCGAGATCACCGGGCCAATCCCAGCCTTAATTTTCACATCGATGCCCAGTCCTGGTAAAGGTGTTACGATATCTTTATATAAAATAGCTGCATCAACGTTATATTGGTCGACTGGAAGTTTGGTCACATAAGCACAAAGCTCTGGCTGATGCGTAATTTCTTCCAGTGAATATTTTTCCTTAATCTCTAAATACTCAGGCTGCGAACGTCCTGCCTGTCTCATGTACCAAACTGGCGTATGGTTAATCTTTTCGCCACGTGCAGCGCGAAGTAGTGTGTCGTTAAATTGTGTCATTTTATCTATTCCCACCTTCATTTATAATGGCATTTCTAAGTTACGTATCCGTACTCAAATATAGACTTTTCCCTATACAAAGTATAGCTTTTCGCCCCATTTGTCATAAAGTTGTGCTTCCTTTTTTTTGCGAATTGCCATCATTTCGTCAATGTTTGTTTAACTTGCTTCAAGTAGGGCTCAAGCGCAATTCAAAATTGGGGTACAATTACGCCAAGACCTGATTGATTAACTTTCTGAAATAAGGGAAAATATATAGATAAGAATCAAAGGAGGTTTTTGGCTATGAATATTTATATGACGTCTGGAACACCTGACTTTATGGAAACTTTGAGAGATAAATATCCGCAAGAAAATATGATTGCTATGCAAGCCGGGGATAACTCTGTACTATTACATGAAACAACTGGCAAGACCGTTTTCCAAACACCGCGTCACTACGAGGTCATTGCCTCTTCGGGTGCGCTCGATGACAATGGCTATTTCGTATTCAACCATATTCCTGTTACTGATGAAGGCCGACCTATTTTTGAGCATCGCTTTAAAAAGCTAGCGAATGCGCTCGATGAAGTACTAGGTTTTATCGCGTTTCGTCTACTGCGCCCACTCCACTCTGATATGTATATTGTCATAACAGAGTGGTCTGCTAACACGTATTATAAAATGTGGAAAAAATCTTCTTCTTTTAATGATGCCCATTTAACTGGCCATATCGAGGCCGGCGTCGACAGCACACCCCATATTTTCACAGGTGCTTCTTCCGTCACAGCCTATATTGGCAAAACAAGGGGAGATGAATCCTAACCTTCTTCAACCGTTCATTGCCGCCTATCAAATGTTTGCTATAATAGTAGAAACAACATTCTGAAAGGGGCAAGTCCATTGAAAGAGCAACTTTTTGAAAAACTAGATAGTGCATTTGAGGATATGGTTGTCATACGCCGTCATCTTCACATGCATCCCGAATTATCTTTTAAGGAAGAGCAAACAGCGCAGTATATACATGATTTCTATGCCAATCTCGGCGTAGACGTGCAGATGGGCGTTGGGGGTAATGGAGTTGTTGCACGGGTCAAAGGTGGTAGACCAGGCAAAACGGTTGCATTGCGTGCGGATTTCGATGCATTGCCAATTCAGGACGAAAAAGATGTGCCGTACAAATCGACTGTGCCGGGCGTCATGCATGCATGCGGTCACGATGGACATACTGCGACATTACTCCAATTGGCAAAAGCCATTCACGAATTACAGGAAGACCTCACCGGTGAATATGTTTTCATCCACCAACATGCGGAAGAATTTGCTCCAGGCGGTGCTATTTCTATGATTGAGGCGGGCTGTCTGGATGGCGTGGATGTTATTTTCGGCACTCATCTTTGGTCGTTGACACCCTCAGGAACGATTGAATATTTGACAGGCCCTGTTATGGCGGCGGCCGATCGCTTCACTATCACCATTCAAGGAGCAGGCGGTCATGGCGCAGCCCCTCACCAAACGAAAGATGCCATTGTCATCGGTGCACAGCTCGTTATGAATTTACAACAGCTGGTTGCTCGTCGCGTCAATCCCATTGACTCTGCTGTATTATCCATCGGCTCGTTTGTCGCAGAAAATGCATTCAATGTCATTGCTGATTCAGCTAAACTTGCTGGGACCGTCCGATCATTCAATCCCAAGGTCCGTGACTTAATGGAACTTGAGATGAAACGCGTCATTGATGGGACCGCACTTGCCAATGACTGTACAATCGATTTCAAATTTGAACGCGGCTATCCCGCAGTCGTCAATCATGCGGCTGAAACAGAATTTTTGAAAACAGTGGCAGAAAGTGTCCCAGGGGCTCACCCTGTTGTCGAATCGACACCACAAATGGGCGGCGAAGATTTTGCCTATTACCTTGAAAAAGTACCGGGTACATTTTTCTTCACAGGCGCCAAACCTGAGGATCCATACCCACACCATCATCCAAAATTCGATTTCGATGAAAGCGCCATGCTCCTTGCAGCTAAAACTTTAGGAGCTGCCGCTCTCGATTACCAGCAATAACAAAAGCGCAGGGCGCCTGTCGCATCTGGCGCCCGGAGTCTAGACGATAACTGTTAAAACCTTCTCTCATCAATTTCGAGTGAAGGTTTTTTCTTTTCATGAAGATCTCTCATGAATTCCTCGACAGTTGATTTGGGATTTATTTGTAAATTAAGCAGTTCAATAGATTCAATAAAAATAATAGTCATTAGTAATCATAAATGTGTTGCAATATCCGTTTTCTGATTTATAATAATACTTGTATATTACAAATATTAGGGGGTATTTTTTTGAGTAGACAGAAACTGAGCGCAAATTACATTGTCTCTTTCGACACATTTATGTTGCAACCTATCGAAGTAGGTAACACCATCTCAACTCATGTTATTGAGCGCAATGGCGAATTGAATGTCCCTAGAAAGCCCATTCACATTGTTAAAAAGTCCTGTGATTATTATGGTGGCTCTTTACAAACTTCTATCAATACCGCCCGACTTGCACTCAGAAATCGTCATAAGACACCAATTATCGTAGCGCATGATTTTGGTACGCCCTATATTTTCTTACCAACAATGTCTCCAGCTTCTGAACAAAATGCCTGGATATCATACCGTGCGATTGACGATATAGAGCCTGATAAGATGAGCTCTATCATCTATTTTGAAAATAATCGCTCTGTCAAAATTAATATTTCCGGTGCAACCATGCACCGACAACTCGCGTTTTGTAAACTTCTTGAAAAAAAGTTTTTAAATAAGCAAAGGCTGTTAAATAGCCCCTCCTTTTTTGGAGGCTTCGATGATTTCGACGATGACTGACCTTAAGTTTGACAAGGCCCTTTCAAAATGAGAGGGCCTTTTTCAACTCAATCAAGAGATGTAGTGATTAAAAAAAGACCCCCAGCTATTTTCGCTAGAAGTCTTACAGCTAGTTATTCTTTTGGTCCATCGGGAATATGGTGCACGGATGATACTTTCCAGCCGCCATCTTCCTTCGTAAACACAGTCACTTGACGACCACTTGGTTTCGTTTCCAGGCCAGTCGATAGCTGTTTATACAACATCTTCATATTTGCATATACTTGGGCTTCCTCATCGGAATACTTTACAATTGTGACATTCGATACTTCATAATGTAAAGCGTACTCACCAAACTGCTCTTCCATAAAATTACGTTCTTCCTCAATATCATAAGCATTTTTTGACAGTATAGCCAAATGCGCATCTATGTCTTGATTATTCAATGTATCGATATACGTATTGAATGCAGCCAAAACTTGTTCTTTCTCTTCCGTTGGTATGCCGGCAGCTTCTTCAATCGAGCCGCCCATCATATTGAAGCCCACTTGCTTGTCATCTACACCATGATCGATGGCGCCATATCCAGCTGTTGTTTCCCCATCGTCAACTGAGCCTGAATTAGAAGCCCTTCCTTCATCTTTACTGCACGCACCTAGTAACAAAAGCATTGACATCATCAAGAGAATAACTGTTCTCTTCATTTTATTCCTCCTTAGAAAAGCGCAGAATGAAAGGGCTCCCCCAAATGGAAGGCCCTTTTTGCTGAATTTAGCCGAAGGCTCCGGCTGAATTCAGCTAAAGCCTCCGGCGGATGTCACGGATTTTTCAGGGTACTAGAAGGCAACTTAAGTTCGCCGCGTACTGCGGCATCAAGGAAGGATGCAGTTCAATCCTTCCCCCCGAGGAGGAATGAACTGCAATTCCTCCCTGTAGGCCCCAAGCTCGAAAAAAATCCGGACGCAATCACGCCGAGGCGTGATTGATTAAAATTATTTAAATTACTTCACTTCAACCCAGCCATTTTTGATCGCTGTAACAACCGCTTGTGTCCGGTCATTGACGGCCATCTTTTGTAAAATACTTGATACGTGGTTCTTAACCGTTTTCTCAGAGATGAACAGCGTCTCTCCAATTGTCCGGTTGCTTTGTCCATCTGTTAATAGTTGCAACACTTCACACTCGCGTTTTGTTAGTAAATGGAAAGGTCGTCGGATATCATTTTGTTGGAATGATCCCTTATGTTCACGCTCGCTTAAGCGACGGAATTCGCTAACAAGATTATGCGTCACTTTCGGGTGAAGGTACGAACCGCCTGATGCGACAACTTTAATCGCTTGGACAATTGCATCCGCATCCATTTCTTTTAACATATAGCCAAGTGCCCCTGTTTTAAGTGCATGTGACACGTAGGATTCATCATCATGAATCGATAGCATAATCACCTTAGCGTCTGGAAAATCTTTAATAAGCTCTTCCGTCGCTTCGACACCGTTCATGCGTGGCATATTAATGTCCATAAGAACGACGTCAGGTTCAAATTGCGCATAAAGCCCTTTCACTTCGCTACCGTCATCTCCTTCGGCAACGACCTCAAAAGAATCTTCAAAATCAAGAATACGTTTTACCCCTTCACGGAATAATTGGTGATCATCTACAATTAATATTTTCGTCATATTCATTTCCTCCAATGTATATCTAGTCAGCGATCAGTTCATCTCGCAGCGGAATCCGGAAATAGATAGTTGTCCCACTTCCAATTGTTGAAGTAATTGTCATATCACCTTTCAACAATTCTATCCGTTCTCGCATCCCAATCAAGCCAAACGACTTATCTTTCACTTCATTTTGATCGAAACCTCGTCCACTATCCTTGATGATAATATTCATTATATCGCGAAGCCATTCAATTTTCACCCAAATGTCCTTCGACTTGCCATGTTTTAGTGCATTTGATACCGATTCCTGAACAAGACGGAAGATTGACACTTCAAATTCATTCCTAAAACGTTGCTCTTGTCCATTATTTTGAAAGTGGATTTCAACACCTTTTTCATATTCCTCTACTGTTGATAAATACTTTTTCAGTGTTGGAATCAACCCAAGATCGTCAAGCGCCATAGGACGAAGATCATAAATGATGCGACGGACTTCATAAAGCGCGCCTCTGACCATCTCTTTAAGAGATGCCAGTTCATGCAATGCGGGTTCTGGCCCTTTTTCAACAAACGTCTTTTCAATCAACCCAGAGCGGATGAGTACATTCGCCAACATTTGCGCGGGACCGTCATGAATATCACGAGAAATCCTTTTGCGTTCTTCTTCTTGAGCCTGAATGATACGGATACCAAACTCCTGTTTATGCCTAGCCGTTTCAAGCGCTTCTCCAACATCTTTTAAATCCATATTCAAATAGTTAATGACCGTTGTCACTTGACTGACAAGATGATTAGCCCGCTCAATCGTCTCTAGTAAAGCATTCAGGCGCCTATCCAATTCGTCCCGACGAATGCGTAACTGCTTCTCTTCCATCTGATTAATGGACAGCCTGACAAGTAAATCATTGGCTACCTCGTAAGATTCTCTTACCTGGGCCTCTGAATAATTCGTGAAGTTCTTCGATACATCAGCAAGCCGTATTCGAGAATGACGGGTCATACTTTCCAAATAATCGCCTTCAGTTATTACTTGAGAAATATCTACTTTGACTTCCGCTAACTCTTTTTGCATGTCTTCAAAGCTTTTACGGCTCTGTTCACTTATAATATAAATATCATTCTTAGACTGATCCATTACACGGACCATACTATTGAAGATAGTTTCAAGCGTTTGGATATCCACTGTATTGTCCTTCATTTTTATTCCCTCCCGCCAACAGCCTAAAAAAATATATAATAATATGAGGAGTGTTACAGGTATTAATGAATTCCTTACGCACTTTATTCAGTATATCATCATAAAACCCATTGGATATTATAATTGTATTACAATTGACGGAGGTGCCGCAAATGCGAGCAGATTACTACACAGTAAAAATTTACGGTGAAAATGAATTGATCATCCAAAAATCAAAATTCCTCACCTATGTGAAAAGAGCAGAGACAGAGCAAGAGGCTATCGATTTTATTCAAGAAATAAAAAAAATGCACCCCACAGCCAACCATAATTGTTCGGCCTATATGATTGGCGAACACGATAACATCCAAAAAGCGAATGACGACGGCGAACCGTCTGGAACAGCGGGCTTCCCCATGCTGGAAGTACTCAAAAAGCAAGGCTTAAAAGATACGGTTGTCGTCGTGACACGCTATTTTGGAGGCATTAAGCTAGGTGGCGGTGGACTGATCCGCGCATATGGGCGCGCAACGACGGAAGGGATTGCCTCTACAGGTACCGTCTTACGAAAACTTCATCAGTTAATGAAAGTAACCGTCGATTATACATGGCTCGGAAAGGTTGAAAATGAAGTTCGACAATCTCTCTATCCGCTAAAAGAAATTAGCTATGCGGAAGGTGTTGATCTTTTTATGTATGTCCCTGTCGCAGATGTGGATCAGTTCACTGGCTGGATGACAGAGTTAACAAATGGTCAAGCTACTATTCTGTCACTTTTTAGCGAATTTATCGAATTCGACATTTGAAAGAGTATACGTTTAGCGAGATAGATAGTATAATGGGAAAGGTTGTAGTTTTTCGACTACAAGTACTTGGTATCTCGTAACTCTGTCATGTTTGTAACAAATGACAAATTTCTGTGACTTATTTGATCAGCTATGGAAAAAGAAGTTGTTACATAGCACGATTCCGGAGGAACTATGAATGAAAAGAAAAGACTATAAAAAGAGAAAAAAGTCGTCTAGCAGGCGACTCGCTATGAAAGTTTCACTTCTGCTTTCGCTATCACTTTTTGTCGTTGTAGTAGCTTACGGTGCTTCATTACAAAAAAAAGCCGCTATTGTAGTGGAAAATGCATATGAGCCTGCTTCTGAAAGAGTAAAACCTGAAGTTCGCGAAGCAAGGGTCGAACCTACACAGGACAATGTATCGATTTTATTCATTGGTGTTGATGATAGTGAACAACGTCACCAAGGCGATAGCAACAGCCGATCAGACGCACTCCTTTTCGCCACATTAAATCAAAAAGATAAATCAGTGAAACTTGTCAGCATTCCACGAGATTCTTATGTCTATATTCCTAAAAAAGGATACAAAGATAAAATTACGCATGCTCATGCATTTGGTGGGACTAGCGCAACGATAGACACAGTGGAAGAATTATTTGATGTTCCAGTAGATTACTATGTAAAAATGAATTTCAATGCTTTTATTGATGTTGTCGATGCACTTGGTGGAATTGAAGCCGAAGTCCCATACGATCGAATTGAAAAGGACGAGCATGACAAATATACAATCCACCTTAAAAAGGGATTACAGCATTTAGACGGCAAACATGCACTGGCACTGGCACGAACTCGAAAACTCGATACAGATGTCGAACGTGGTAAACGTCAACAAATGATTTTGCAGTCTATTATGAAAGAGGCTGTTTCTGTTAAATCGATTACGAAGTACGGTGATGTAATTGAAGCCGTCGGTGACAATATGAAGACTGACATGACGTTCGATGAAATGAAATCATTCTTGGAGTATGCCAAGGGTGGCATGCCAAAAGTCGATACCCTTAGCTTAAAAGGCTATGATGATATGTCGACAGGTACTTATTTTTGGAAACTCGATGAAACTGATTTGCATGAAGTGAAGCAGCTATTACAGGCACATCTAGGCCTCACCTCTGGTTCATCTACCGTAACGAATAGCGAACCGAAACTGACTGGTTCAGCAGACGAAGCTTCTTTCAATGACTAATGAATAATACCGGGCCATGTGCCTGGTATTTTTTTATTCACTTCCCTGCACATAAAATAAAAAAATCCGACCATACTACTTGAATGAGCTAAGTAGAGGGTCGGATTTTCATTAAATTATTTTCCAATCATACGAACAAGATTCAACAATGGTCGGTAGTTCGTACCAGCTAAGCCAATGACTTCAACAAACAACTCAATGGCAATGAGCATCACAACGATGAGTAAAATGGCTCCCCATACCGTCGCTTGTGAAAAGAGAACTGCCGCGACACCAAACAAAATGGCGATTCCATAAATCACTAAAACAGTTTGTCTATGAGAGAATCCTACGCGAAGCAAACAATGATGTAAATGCGATTTATCGGGTGCCATAATTGGTTGTTTCGTACGTATACGGCGGACAATCGCGAAAAATGTATCAGAGATTGGAACACCAAGCATAATAATTGGAATAATAAGCGAAACAACAGTAACATTCTTAAATCCTAACAACGCCAGCACTGAAATCATAAAGCCCAGGAATAACGATCCGGTGTCCCCCATGAAAATTTTAGCTGGATGAAAATTGTAAAATAGGAATCCGAATGAACTCGCTGCAAGAATTGCCGCTGTAGCAGCAACAAAAACGTCGCCCATAATCATCGCCATGACAGTGATGGTAATCAATGCAATTGTCGATACGCCGGCAGCTAGCCCGTCCAATCCATCGATAAGATTGATAGCATTTGTTATTCCGATAATCCAAATAATTGTGATTGGAATACTCAAGTAACCAAAATTAACCTGTAAATCAGTAAAAGGTACATTGATGACATCAATTTGTAAACCGCCCCAAGTAACAACGACAAGAGCCGCAGTCAATTGACCGGCAAGTTTTATTTTCGCAGTAACTTCAAGCATATCATCCAGGAACCCTGTCACAATAATAATGAGGGCACCGATGAGAATGGCAGTAGCATGTCCATCTTCATCTATCGGCCTCAATGTGAAGTAGCCTATCAAAAAAGCGCCAAATATCGCAAGCCCGCCAATACGCGGCATAACTGACGCATGTACTTTTCGGTAGTTTGGACGATCGACCGCTCCGATTCGGAATGCTAATTTTATGACGAACGGAGTCAATAATATGGAGGCCACAAAAGCAGTAGCCATTGCAAGGAATAACATGTCCTTCCTCCCTAAGTAAATCAATAATTTATCAAATCAACAGTATTATAGCATGTTCACACAAAGAAAGCATACTACTAGACAAATTATTTCCTTTTGCGCTTCCCTTTTGCAACTATTTTCCCCACTTCTTCCTTGCAACAACCTTCCTTATTATGTATGAATATCAGCTCAAGGTAGTCAATTACCATTATTTTTGATAAAATAGGAACGGGTCCTTTAAAGGATAGAAAAAGGAGCGTTCATTCATGCTATCGATATTTAAACGTTCAAATCAAACGAGCGAAAAACAACTTCGGAAATACCGAAAGATTGTTCAACAAATAAATAAATTAGAATCCACATACGAAGTGATGTCAGACGAACAACTTACAAATATGACAGCTCTATTTAAAGAGCGAATCCAATCAGGTGAGACGGTCCAGGCCATCACTCCAGATGCTTTTGCTGTTGTTCGTGAAGCATCAAAAAGAATACTCAATATGCGTCATTTTGACGTGCAACTCATTGGCGGACTTGTCCTCACTGAAGGTAATATTGCAGAAATGCCAACTGGCGAAGGGAAAACACTAGTTGCCTCCCTTCCCTCTTATGTTCGTGCACTTGAAGGCAAAGGTGTCCACGTCATTACAGTGAATGACTACCTAGCCAAGCGTGACTACGAGCAAATTGGGCAAATCCATCGTTTCCTTGGTCTGACAGTTGGACTGAACGTACCGATGATGCAAGGTCCTGCAAAACAAGCGGCATACAACGCGGATATTACCTATGGAGTCGGAACTGAATTCGGTTTTGACTATTTACGTGATAATATGGTGCAGCGAGTAGCACAGCAAGTCCAACGTCCATACCATTTCGCCATTATCGATGAAGTAGATAGTATACTCGTGGACGAAGCAAAAACACCGCTGATTGTAGCAGGTAAAATGCAAGCCGATGCGGATCTTCATCATATTGCTGCACGTCTGGCGAAGCGCTTTAAACAAGGTGTCGATTTTGATTTTGATGATGAAACAAAAGCTACTTCACTCACCGATACAGGTATCGAAAAAGTTGAAAAAGCATTTGGCATCGACAATTTGTACGAACTGGAGCACCAAACTCTTTACCATTATATGATTCAAGCCGTTCGTGCCTATGTCATTTTTGAACGCGATGTTGATTATATTGTACGTGAGGGAAAAATTGAGCTTGTAGATATGTTCACCGGTCGTATTATGGAAGGTCGAACGCTTTCCGATGGTCTTCATCAGGCAATTGAAGCAAAAGAAGGCCTACCTATTACCGATGAAAACAAAGCGCAAGCACAAATTACGATTCAAAACTATTTCCGTATGTATCCGCAGCTTTGCGGGATGACAGGTACTGCAAAAACGCAAGAGAAAGAATTTAACGAAGTGTACGGGATGGCCGTTATCCAAATTCCAACAAACCGACCACGTGCACGTATTGATGCACCGGACCAAGTATATGAAACAATTGATCATAAATATAAAGCAATGGCAAAAGAAGTTGCAAAACGCCATAAAACAGGGCAACCTGTCCTTGTCGGGACGACTTCCATCTTACAATCAGAAAAAGTAGTCGAATACTTGAATGAATATAAACTAGACTTTAACTTATTGAATGCCAAAAGTGTCGAACAAGAAGTCGAACTAATTTCTCAGGCAGGACAACTTGGACATATCACTGTTGCGACAAATATGGCGGGACGCGGAACCGATATCGTACTTGGAGAAGGCGTTGAAGAAATAGGTGGCCTGTTCGTACTCGGTACAGAAAAGCATGAAAACCGCCGAATCGACAATCAACTTCGAGGACGTTCTGGAAGACAAGGCGACCGTGGTGAAAGCTGTTTCTTCTTGTCTCTTGAAGATGATATGTTCAAACGTTTTGCCAAGGATGATCTTGAAAAGTTCTTGAAAAAAGTAACGACAGATGAGAACGGACTTGTCCAAAATCGAGATGTAGATGAACTAACTGAACGCACCCAACGAATCGTAGAAGGTGCTCACTCCTCTATGCGCGAATACAACTTAAAACTTGACGATGTGATCAATGATCAACGTGAAGTCATCTATTCACTGCGTGATAAAGTGATTGAAGGCGAAGGAATCCTTGAACAATTGAAAACAATGCTAGGTGAAACAACAGAATTCGTTATTTATGATAGTTGCCCAGAAGAGGATACTTCGGATAATTGGGATTTCGAACGCATTGAACGAACGATGAATAGCCTATTGCTAGAGCCATTAACTCTTCCACACACACTCGAAAAAACTTCGGATATTCTGAAGTTTTATGAAGCTCCACTGGGTGAGTTGCTTGCGCATATCGATTCATTCGAAGATAACGAACAGGTCAATCAGATCATTCCACAAGTCATGCTAGCTCATATCGACACGATGTGGGTCAAGCACCTGGAAGTAATGACACGCCTTAAAGAAGGTATCGGACTCCGTTCTTACGGGCAAGAAGATCCGATGCGTATTTATCAGCGTGAAGGACTTGAATTATTCGGTCGCCGATATCAAAAATTACGTCGTAATATCGCTTCTGAAGTGATTGGCTTTACGAAATTGATTACAGATCAACAGGAGGTACAACAATGAAGCTATTCTCTTTTTTCAAGCAAGCTAAAAAAACAGGTGCTGAAAGTACAATTGGTTCTGATGAAATCATTGAAGGCGTAAACAAGTCTACCGCTTCGGATGAGGTTGAAACAACACTTTCCCTCCATCCGGAATGGGACGTGCCACAGGAACAGGAATATGTCTTCCGTTTCCTGTCCAATGAGCTCGAACCACTTAAGCCAAACCAGATTTCTCTATCCGGAATTGACATCGATGTTGAGCCAGCTGATGGTAGCTGGCTCGTCAAAGCATTTTTCCGTTCTTCTCTTGATCAAGCAATTTCAGTCGGTTCAGTTGAATTGATGTTACTCGATGATGAAGGTAAAACACTCGCTTCAGACGAATTCGATTTAACAGAACTTGGTGATATCCCAGCCCGCAGTGCAAGGCCATGGGTATTCGTCTTTACGAAAGAAAATATCTTTGCAGAACAACCACCAACAGAAAACTGGAAATTGGCATTCAACGTCCAGTCGATGGTGCCGCATAAACTAGAGTTAGACCAAGCATGGGAAGATGGTTTGACAGACGAGCAAAAAGAAGGACTTGCAACAGTCGTTGAAGGCCTTCCAAAATTGAAACCGCGCGAAGTGAATATTAGCGGCTTCCAAGTGAAACATCAAGAGGATGGGGGCATAGCGGCTTCTGTCTTCATCCGAAACGGCCACTCAAAACAAATTAACATCGAAAAGCTACCACTTGAGCTACTCGATGCAGCAGGCGATCTTGTTGCTAGTGGTTCATTCGAACTTGCTCCACTATCCGTGAAAGCAAACACATCGAAGCCTTGGACATTTATTTATCCACAACAATTGATCCAAAAAGCAGAACCAGATTTATCACGCTGGACAGTTCGCGTTCCACAGCAAAATGCTTAATTTTAAAAGGCTGCAAACGAAGACAAATTGACTTCGTTTGCAGCCTTTTTTTATAGCCATACTCTAAAACACCGCGTATCCTATTTAGGACACGCGGTGTTGTTCATTTTATTATTTAGTCAGCTGAAGCAACTGAATCAAGGACACGCTTAGCGCCTATGTATTTATCGCCCCAATAATGTGGATCATTTAGCTTATCAACGCGTACACCTCTTGATGTTGATGCGTGTGCAAATTCTCCATCACCTATGTATATACCTACATGTGAAACACCTTTACCAGTCGTGTTGAAAAATACGAGATCACCAACTTCTAAGTTTGCCTTGTCAACAGCTGTTCCTGATGCATACAAACTAGATGAAGAACGTGCAACACTGATAGCATTTTCTTTAAAAACATAATTTATATAACCCGAGCAGTCAAATCCACTTGTAGTTGAACCACCGTAACTGTACCTAACACCTTTAAGACTCGTTGCAGTTTTTGAGATATCAGCTGCTATCGATGAAGCCTCAGCTTGTCCAATGAAAGGAGCAACAAAAAACAGAAATGCCATTGCGAAGATTACAACTGACTTTTGCATCTTAACTATAAGTTTCATATGTTCCCCCAATGAATTAATTTATCTGAAAATCTCTCTGAAGTAACTTTAACATGTTTTATTCAACTTCTACATTACATTCGTGTAACAAATCCGTTACATAACATGTCATTTATCTATTCATTGAAACATAATTGTCTTAATAGGAGGTTTGAAATTACAGAGAAAGGGAATATAAAGGGAAGGACATAATAAAATGGAGGCTGGTGAAGTGAAAGAGGTCATACATGAAATATATGGCTTTACTGGATTGATAACAAATGGTGATTTTGCTGCTTTTGGCGAATGGAAAAATCCACACAACAGATACTTTAAAGACGACCATCTTAATCCAGCTGCCGGGGATTATGAACCTATCCCAAGCGGAGATAAGCAAAAAACACGAATTGAAGTAAAACAGTGTACAGAGACACTTGTCTGGATGCATGATCCACAGGAACAAGCAGATCATAAACAGCCATAGGCACTGTCAACAAACTTTTTAGCATAGACAAAAACCGCCTTCCTTCAATGGATGGCGGTTTTCTTAGTGTTGAAACACATATATAGATATAGAACCACACATGTTGATTAACCAAAACTAACCAACGAATAACTTAATTAACTACTAGGCACCCCGTGAACAGTTGCTTCCGGATCGCTTTGGATTGAACGACTTCTATACAATAACCGAGCTATGTTTTATGTATAGGGGTGCGACTTCGTCGCATCCCTATACATTCTGTTCGGTAATTGTATGGAGGTCGTTCATCCGTCGCTCTCCAAAAACGCAGATACACGATTTGCTAATGCTTTTGGGGACGAGGGAATAGAGGGCTTCTTAACTAGAGAGGGCCGCCAAAGATACAATTTTGGCGGCTGAAGCTTTTACCAAGGTCTTTTCCATTTTCATTTCGGAAAGTGTCACTTTCTTATAAAGCTTGCTAAAAAGTAAAGTAGGAACACCTTGTACAAAGTACTAAAGTGCCTGAAATTGTATCTTCGGGCACTTACACTCTTTACAAAAAGTCATCCATTCTTTTCTTTCAAAGCAGCTGCATTTTTCACTTAAACATTGTAGGTATGCGACAGGCAGCTATTCATAACAAGATGACCGAAAAGAATGTGTCTAGAAATGACGAAGTCATTTCTAGACACATTTATCCCACGGTAATCATGTCGTGAATATTTAGCCGAAAGCAAACCGGAAATGCCCCAGTGAAAATGAAGATTCTCAAGTCTTTGCTTACTTGTTATTTATGCAAGTAGATGGTTAATCAACAGGCGTGATATAGAACAATAGAAAAAGCTATCAGACCATTATGGCGGAACTATGAAGGGGGGGTGAACAAATTGTGAACTCTTTCCACTTTTCTAAACTCATAGGGATTTCCCTAATTCCGGTATTTCACCATTTGACTATGATAAAAGTATGACGAACTACTTCATCATAAACGGGAGGTGTAACAATGGGGAAAGGAACTTCAAAACAACAACAGGCCAGTCATAGTGATTCCGAAGTTAGTTTCAAAGGAACTTTTATTGCTGTCATGTTGGTAGGTGTCTTCATTCTTGTATCTTGGTTCGGACTATACGCACTATTTCTATCTAGATAATGACTATGTCAGGAGGGTAACGCATGCATTTACACAAGTATGAAAAAATTTGGCTTACTTTTGGAGTAGGCTCGCTCGCACTATTTTTAGCTATCATTGGATTTGCGGCATTTTGGAAAGGCACTCATCCACAAAGTCATATTGAAGTTATTGATCCGCAGAACGTTCAAGCACACGAGTCATTTAAGCCAGAAAATCTTGGTCTTCACGAAGTAGCAGACGGTAAATATATCTTCAACATCGTTGCTTCTGCATTCAACTACGATATGGGCGTAGATGCAGATGGCGTACCAGTGAAAACGATTCGTGTTCCAAAAGGATCTACCGTCCTTTATCAAATTACTACAATAGATGTTGTCCACGGCTTCAACGTTGCGGGAACAAACGTCAACATGATGGTCGAACCCGGTCATATCAGTCGTTTTGAAACTGTTATGAAAAACACTGGTGAATTCACGATTGTCTGTAACGAATACTGCGGCATCGGTCACCACCTGATGTACGGAACAGTGGAGGTGTATGAATAATGTCTACTAACGAACTAATAATACCTAAAAAAGATTCTAAGCTTTACATGTCATTTATGTACGTGACGTATATATCACTGCTCGTCGGCGGTCTGATGGGCTTGTTACAAACACTCGTCCGTTCCGGTAAATATACATTACCATTCAATATCGATTACTATACGATTTTAACGGTCCATGGTGTTATTCTTGGCCTTGTCCTTACTACATTCTTTATCATCGGTTTCCAGTTTTCACTTATGGGGAAAACCGTAGGAATGACAGACAAACAAAGGAAAGTGGCATGGCTAGCTTTCTGGGTAATGGTTGTCGGAACCGTTATGGCTGCGATTACGATTCTTGTTGGTGAAGCATCTGTTCTTTACACGTTTTACGCACCATTACGCGCACATCCAGCATTTTATTTTGGCCTGGCATTTGTTATCGTTGGTAGCTGGATTGCTGCTTTTGTTAACTTCCGTCAACTCTATGTTTGGAAGAAAGCGCATAAAGGTGAGAAATCACCATTACTGGCATTCATGGTTATCATCAATATGCTTATGTGGTTCATCGCTTCTCTTGGGGTAGCTTCAGCAGTTATCATTCAGTTCATCCCTTGGTCACTCGGCTATGCTGAAACG
This sequence comes from Sporosarcina sp. YIM B06819, assembly GCF_033485175.1. Lineage (NCBI taxonomy): Bacteria > Bacillati > Bacillota > Bacilli > Caryophanales > Caryophanaceae > Sporosarcina > Sporosarcina sp. YIM B06819. Next base: position 32,969 of record NZ_JAWLIQ010000030.1, read on the forward strand.
ATTAACGTTTTACTCAGCCGTACATTATTCTGGTATTTTGGTCACCCACTAGTTTATTTCTGGTTGCTTCCCGCTTATATGGCTTGGTATGCAATTATCCCAAAAATTATCGGTGGAAAGTTATTCAGCGATTCACTTGCCCGTTTAGCTTTCATTCTATTATTACTGTTCTCTATTCCAGTAGGATTCCACCACCAATTAACAGAGCCTGGTATTGATCCTACATGGAAATTCATCCAAGTTGTTTTAACATTTATGGTGATCATTCCTTCGCTTATGACTGCGTTCTCTATTTTCGCTACGTTTGAGGAAACAGGTCGTCGAAAAGGCTATCAGAGCCTGTTTGGATGGTTCAAAAAGTTACCATGGAAAGACGTTCGTTTCCTTGCACCATTTATCGGAATGGTTGCATTCATTCCAGGTGGCGCTGGAGGTATCGTCAATGCATCCTACCAAATGAATGCGCTTATCCATAATACAATTTGGGTAACGGGTCACTTCCATTTGACTGCAGCAACAACGGTTATTTTAACGTTTTTCGGAATTACTTACTGGCTTGTGCCACATTTAACAGGCAGAAGACTGACACCGAAATTGAATAAGCTTGGAATTATCCAGACATATATTTGGACAATTGGGATGACGATTATGTCTACTTCTATGCACATCCAAGGATTGCTAGGCGGACCACGTCGTTCAAATTTCTCCGAATACGCTGGTGGCGAACAAGTAGCCACTTGGATCAGTTATCAAGTTTCACAAGCGGTTGGCGGAACAATTCTGTTCATCGGTATCATTTTGATGGTGTATATTTTCATCCAATTGACATTCTTTGCCCCTCGTGGCGTTGAAGAGTTCCCGATTGCACAAGAATCAGACAATGCACAACCTGCACCGAAGTTTCTTGAAAACTGGTATTTATGGATCGGTATTACGATTGCGCTTATCCTATTTGCCTATACGATTCCAGTGTTCGATATTTTGAAACACTCACCGCCCGGCTCGATTCCATTCGATTGGCCGATTGGTAGGTAAATGCATAAAGAAAATGAAAGAAGCCATACAACTGGAGAATCCCAGCTGTATGGCTTCTTTTATTTATAAAAAATCACATCTGTTGAATAACCATTTACCTGCATAAACCACAAGTAAGCAAAGGCTTGAAAACCATATTTCTTTCTAAATCATTTCCGGTTCGCTTTCGGCGAAATATTCACTAAATAATTACTTGTCGCGTACCTACAATGCTTAAGATAAAAATGCAGTTGCTTGGAAAGAAAAGAATAAACCATGGTAAAAGATTCGGCCGCCAAAATTGTATCTTTGGCGGCTCTCTCTAGTTAAGAAACCCTCTTTTCCCTCTTCCCCAAAAGCATTAGCACTTCGTGTATCTGCGTTTTTGGAGAGCGGCGGGTAAACGGTCGCCATACGATTACCGAAAAAAATGCATAGGGATGCTGCGGGGTAGCATCCCTATGCATAAAAATAGCACGGTTATTGTATAGAAGTCGTTCAACCCAAAGCGATCCATAAGCAACTGTACACGTAGTGCCTAGTAGTTAATTAAGTTATTTTTTAGTTAATCAACACACGTGAAAAAGAATTATTTACTACCATTCGCTACACGCTCTACTGCCGCCGCCACGTTATGGTGGACGTTCGGGTCAAGCGGATGTGGAACAAGATCGCCCGGCTTTGTACTTTCGACGATGGCAAGAGCAGCTGCTATCAGCATCGGATAAGTGATTTCTTTGGCATAGGCATTGAGTGCACCACGGAAAATTCCTGGGAAGCCTAAAATATTATTAACTAGACGACCATCTGCTGCGAAGGCTGCGCCTGCCTTTAACGCATCTTCTGGAGAAATTTCAGCATTCGGATTAGATAACGCGAGGATAATCTGCCCTTTACGCACCATTTCTGGTTTGATAAGTCCAGCAACACCCGTTGTTGCGACAATAATATCGCATGTCGCCATTAGTTCATCCAGCGAATCGATGACCGTTCCTCCATGTTGTACAAGTCGCTCGCATGCTTCCGCGTTGCGATCAATACCACGCATCTCTTTTACACCATAGGCCATGAGCATACGGCTAATGGCAAGGCCCGCCGCACCTAGACCAATTTGTCCAACAACAGCATCAGCAAGCTTTACACCCGATTGCTTACAAGCAGATAGGACAGATGCCAATGTTACAACAGCCGTACCATGCTGATCATCATGCATAACTGGAATTGACAATTCAGCTTTCAAGCGTTCTTCAATTTCAAAACAATGTGGTGATCCAATGTCTTCTAGTAAAATACCACCAAAGCTTTTGGATATATGCTTCACTGTTTCGACAACCTCGTCTGGATCGCTCGTATCAAGCAAAATCGGAATACCACTTATGCCCGCGAACTGGTCGAATAACACTGCCTTCCCTTCCATGACAGGCATCCCGGCAACAGGTCCGATATTACCGAGACCAAGAATTGCAGTTCCGTCTGTCACAATAGCAACTGTATTTGAAATACCCGTGAAGTATTTTGCTTGTTCTGGGTCATTCTTGATCACTTCACAAACGTTTGCAACGCCTGGTGTATACACACGGCGCAAGTCTCCAAGTGAACGGATTTCAAAGCGTCCTTTCATATGGATTTTACCGCCTTCATGCGCATGCAAGACATCATCTGTCACAGCTTGAACACTGATTCCTTCCCCTATCTCATTTATCGCATCGACGATTGTTAATAAATGCTCTTCATTCAAACATTGAATGGCAATATCACGGATTGTCGATAATGTCCCTACTTTAATTGTTTGAATATCGCCTATATCACCTTCTAATCGACCAATCGCCGTGGCTACCTTGGCAAAATTGCCTGGTACCGAAGGCGTTTCGATAATAAGATTGCGCATAAATTGGACTTGTTCCACTGTAAAAACCTCCTGTTGAATTCCTCATTTACTATTTTACACATAGTATGTTGTCGGGACAACATTTCAAATGAATTTACATAGAAAGACCGTAACCTGACAGATAATTCAGCAGACTACGGCTATAGTTTCCTACTATGCTCGCACTTTTTCTATCGGCAGAAAAAGCTTATTATTATCTTGGTATATTTCGAGAATTGCATTGATTTCATCCACCGGAAGAGGTTTGCTAAAATAGAAACCTTGTATATCATCGCAGCCGATTTCTTTGAGTGCATGCCACTCCTCTGTCCTTTCAACACCCTCCGCAATTGTACGAAGGCCTAGCATTTTTCCAAGTTGAACAATAGTTTTCACGATTGCTTTGCTATTTGCATCGGTATCCAAATGGCTAATGAATTGACGGTCAATCTTAATTTGCTGGATTGGAAAGTGTTGTAAATAAATAAAAGCAGAATAACCCGTTCCGAAATCATCTATTGCAATCGAGAATCCCAAAGCACGCAGCTCCGCAATTCGTTTTTTTACGGCATCGTGATCTTCAAGTGCCACGTTTTCCGTAATTTCCAACATAAGCTTTTGCGGCTTAACGCCTGATTGTTTAGCACACTCCAATAAATAGCTTGGCAATTGTGCGTGAAGAAAATGACGGGGGGACAAGTTGATAGACATAGTTAAATGCCCTTTGCCATCTGCCTGCCATCTACTCAGTTGAGCAAATGCTTCCTTGATGACCCAGTCACCGATTATCGTTATTAGACCTGTTGATTCAGCAAGGTCTATAAAATCTCCAGGAAAGATGAGTCCACGTTCTGGATGTTGCCATCTGATTAGTGCTTCAAATCCATTGACTTCACCCGTATCACATGTCACTTGCGGCTGGTAAAACAGTCGGAATTGCCCTAAATCTAGGCCCTTTCTCAAGTTCATTTCAGACAATAGATTTTCTTTCATGAAAGCATGCATGGTAGGTTGATAGACCCCACGTGCTTTGCGAGATGACTTTTTACGTGCAGCTTCTAGCGCTACTTGTGCCGCTTGCAATCCGGCCTTGGCGTTATCCACATGGTCTGGATAATAAGATACGCCATAACTGAACGTCATATACACTTCTTGTCCACTAATCGCCATCGGTTTTCTGATTTCCTCAGCTATTTCCGTTATACCTGCGACGGCTTTTTCTTCACTCAGTTGAACCGGAGAAAAAATTACAAAATGATCAAAACCAATCCGAGCAATCAAAGCAGGATCCGGGAATAATATACGGAGACGTTTAGCCATTTTTAGTAGCACCTGCTCACCACCATCGTGCCCAAGAACCCCTTGAATATCGGTAAACTGATCCAAAACCATGTACAAGAAGATCCCCCGTTGTCCCTCGTAAAGTTCTTGTAGCTTGACCGTTACCTTTTGGTTAAATGAATGCTGATTATCTAAGCCCGTTAGCGTATCTGTGAATGCAAGTGCATGTAAATGCTCCTCTACTTCAAGTCGATGTAAACGATCGAACATAAAAGCGAGCATATCCGCAACAGAGGCCAAAACATGCTTATCGATTGCTTTCCAATGACGTTTTTCCTCCGATAAACAACAGAGAACCCCGCCGACACCCCAACTTAATACAATGGAGGCATCTAGCATCGAATGATAGTGGTCATTTTCTTCAAAAAGTCGTTCTTGCAGTCCTAGCATCGCAGGATCTGTAGCTATATCATCTATCGCCAATGTTCGCTTATGAATAATTGCATCGAAATAGGCCGGCACTTCAGATCGCAAAAGCACGTCACCCGATCTATCTCCCTGCGAACCGATGTCATAAATATTTTCTGCGGTCAATTCCGTTCGTTCTTCATTGAATAGCCAAATCTCCACTCGGTCACAATTCATCAATTTCGCGATATCTCGACATGTTTGTTTAAGGACTGGTTTAAGGGTATCCTTTGACAGCACAAACAACTTTTCCTGCGTAAAGAGTAGTTGTTGTTGTTTGTGATGAAGCTCTTCCAATACTGCATTCACTACTTCCATCGATTGTTCAACCAACCGTTCCATGGGCTCCCCTCTTTCTACCTCTGCAAACAACTCGCCACCTATTATTCAATATATATATGAATCAATTTCATAATTACCTATTTCGATTTAAAAGGCGAACGATTATACAATTATGAATTTCAGTATTCGTAAATATGAAGTTCCACTTTCGTTGATTGGAGCGTAAGGCGGCGACTCCTGCGGGAACAGCACGGGCTGAAGACCCTGGACTGAGCGTAGCGAGGGA
>NZ_JAWLIQ010000031.1:0-38041 GCF_033485175.1 Sporosarcina sp. YIM B06819
TATCGGAAGTTCTGTGATTGGTACTTCTCCTATACCCTGAAAACAATGGTTTTTTCTATTTCCAACTATCTATTTAACATAATAGGTACCTAAAATTTAGTCCGGCGTTTTTGGGGAATTTTAACCCGGTATTGACACCATTGATAGATATAACAGATCCGAAGGCATTGGATAACCTGCTTCCGTGGTCGAAGACCCTTCCAGCAGATTGCCACGTTCCAAATAAAACTAAATAAAGCATATAATAAGCGCCCACTGAAGGACAGGTGGGCGCTATTTGACGCTTACGATTGAATATGGAGGATTACGTTAAGAATCGCATGATCCTCTTTGTGGTGGGGAAAGATAAAAAGTACGACAAATAAGCCCGCTAAGCCAAAATTGGGCCTAGCGGGTAATTGTAATTAGTCCTTCAAATTATAATAATTTACATACCAGTCTGCAAATTTCTGAAGTCCTTCTTCTATTGAAGTTTCCGGTTTAAAGCCCACAGCCTGCTGCAATTGATCTGTCGAAGCATAAGTAGCCGGTACATCACCTGGCTTAATTGGTTCAAAGACCTTTTCAAATTGTACTTCTTTTCCTAGAGCTTTACTTAAGGCCTTTTCTAACGTTTCAATAAACACCATCAGTTTCTCAGGGCTGTTATTTCCAATGTTGAAAACTTTATGTTGAACTTCACCTTCAGGTGGATTACTTAATAATCGTTGAATCCCCTCAACGATGTCATCAATATAAGTAAAGTCCCTATAAAGGTCATTTTCAAAATCACCATTATTGAATATCTTAATTGGCTCACCTGCAAAATATTTATTAGCAAATCCAAAATAAGCCATATCTGGTCGACCCATTGGGCCGTAAACAGTAAAGAATCGAAGCCCTGTAGCTGGAATCTTATAAAGATGTCTATAAGTATGTGCCATTAATTCATTTGATTTCTTAGTCGATGCATACAGTGATACTGGATTATCAACAAAATCTGTTTCTTCAAATGGGACTTTTTTATTGGCTCCATAAACAGAACTAGATGATGCATACACCAAGTGATCAACTGGATTATATCTACATGCTTCAAGAATATTATAAAAGCCAATGATATTACTTTGAATATAAACATCTGGATTCTCGATTGAATACCGTACTCCTGCTTGAGCAGCTAGATTTACTACCACATTAGGCTTGTACTCTTCAAAGGTCTTCATCACTATTTCCTTATCTGATATATCACCTTTAATAAAAGTAAATTTCTCATAAGGTTCTAGTTGATTCAAACGTGTATGTTTAAGATTCACATCATAGTATTCATTGACGTTATCAATCCCGATCACCCGGCAGCCTTGTTCTAATAGTTTCTTGGATAAATAGTATCCAATAAAACCAGCTGCTCCAGTGATTAAGTAGGTTTTACTAGGATCAAGAGTTTTGTAATTCAAGGTTCTTCGACTCCTTCAACAACTCTCTAGTTATGGGCTTTCTACCAATGGAATAATATTCAATCCCTGCCTCTTGCATATCTTCCACTCGATAAATATTTCTACCATCATACACTAATGGGGTTCTCATTAATCTCTTATATGTTTCAGGAGTAACTGCTTTTACTTCTCCCCATTCCGTAAAGATAAAGCAGACATTCGCATCTTCCAAAGCTTCCTCAGCATTTGCAGCATAGGTAATAGAACCATTCCCATTTTTACCTTCTGGATATACTTTTGCAAAATTAAACGCACCTACAGGGTCATATGCATAAATATCTGCACCTTGTTCTAATAATAAAGGGACATTTTCAAGAGATGCCGCTTCTCTTAAATCATCTGTTCCAGGTTTAAACGTTAAACCAAGTACAGCTACTTTAAGACCATTAAAGGTAATAAGCCTTTTGCTAGCTTTTTTATATAACATCATCTTCTGTTCTTTATTCACATCAATGGCAGCCTTAATCGTTTTGAGTTCATAACCGTTCTGTCTAGCAATATACTCAAGTGCTTTAGTATCCTTAGGAAAACATGAACCACCGAAACCGATACCAGCATTTAAAAACTTACTTCCAATCCGCTCATCAAAGCTCATCCCTTTAGCTACATCCTGAATATCCGCTCCAACCAATTCACAAAGGTTAGCAATATCATTCATATAAGAAATTTTCAATGCAAGAAAGTCATTTGAAGCATACTTGATCATTTCAGCTGATCTTCTATTTACTGAAACAATTGGTAAGTGGAATGGCTCATAAATTTTCGTAAGCAACTCTTCTGCCCATTTACTTTCCGTACCAATAATGATTCTTTCTGCATGTAACGTATCATGTACAGCAGAACCTTGAGCCAAAAATTCCGGATTTGAGGCTACCTCTACTTTTACATCATTGATTAAAAAGTCTTTAATAAACTGTTCTACTTTATCATTCGTACCAACTGGAACAGTAGATTTTACAACAACTAGACAATCCTTTTCGACCGACTCAGCAATTTGTCTTGCAACTGTTGCAATATAGGAAAGATTTGCAGAACCATCTGGTTGTTCTGGTGTACCTACTCCTATAAAAATTGCATCCGCATCTTTGTAGGCAGAATTAAAGTCAGTTGTATACTCAATTCTTCCAGCAGAATAATTTTTTTTCATTAACTCTTCTAAACCTGTTTCATAAATTGGAGAAACTCCAGATTTCATTAATTCTACTTTTTTTTCATCTATATCAACACAGGTTACTTGATGACCTACTTCAGCAAAACAAACGCCGGCAACTAAGCCGACGTAACCTGTTCCTGCTACTGCTATTTTGTACATAGTAACGCCTTCCTTCACTTTTTGAATAATATTAATTAGGCTGTTTTGCTTATTTACTAATCGCAATATGCCTGATGTACACTATAGGAAGAATTACAATTTTTATTTTTTTCTCCAAACAACTCTGTTTACATAATCAGTATAAGATAATATTATTCGTAGCACTTTATCTGATACATTAGGCATACTATAATCTCCAACAAGCCTTAATGTACCTTTATCTTGAGTTTCTAGCACCTCAAGTCCTTGTAATATTCTTTCTTTTCCTAACCCAACCATCATCACAGACGCTTCTTCCATCGCTTCTGGTCTCTCATGGGCTTGTCTTATATTAAGTGCTCTAAACCCTAGAATAGAAGATTCCTCACTAATTGTTCCGCTATCACTAAGAACAGCCTTTGATTTTTTTTGAAGCTTTATATAATCATTAAACCCTAAAGGTTTCATAGTTTTCACTAAAGAATTGAATTCTATTCCTTTAGCCTCGATCATTTTTCTAGTTCTAGGATGTGTACTCACAATTACGGGCATATTATACTTTTCAGCAATCGCATTTAAACTATCAACTAAATCTAAGAAATTATCAGAATTGATATTTTCTTCTCTATGGGCTGATACCACAAAGTAATTTTTCTCTTCTAAGCCTAATCTATCCAATACATCTGAAATCTCTATATCAGCTTTTCTAGAATTTAGAACTTCAAACATAGGACTTCCTGTTTTAATAATCCTATCTGAAGGGAATCCTTCTCTAAGAAGATATTCTCTCGCAATATCACTATAGGTCAAATTAATATCTGCTGTATGATCTACGATCTTTCTATTTGTTTCTTCTGGAACTCTTTGGTCAAAACATCTATTACCTGCTTCCATATGGAAAATTGGAATATGTCTTCTTTTAGCTGCAATTGCAGTTAAACAGCTGTTTGTATCGCCAAGGACCAAGAATGCATCTGGTTTTACCTCTTCAAATATTGGATCAATTTTAACCAAAATATTACCGATAGTTTCTACTGCTGTTCCTGTAGCGGCATCCAAAAAAAAATCTGGCTTTCTTAGATTAAAATCTTTAAAGAACACTTCGTTCAATTCATAATCATAATTTTGTCCCGTATGGACAAGTGTATGTTCAATCGCATTCGACTCTTCTAATTTATTTATAACAGCTGACAATCTTATAATCTCAGGTCTAGTTCCAACGACTGTCATGACTTTTAATTTCTTCATTAATTATACCTCCACGAAATAAGTGTCCGGCTTTTCTGGATCAAAACATTCATTTGCCCACATTACTGTTACGAGATCATTTTCTCCTACGTTTACAATTGAGTGGGTATATCCAGTAGGAATATCTACAACCTGTAGCTTTTCTCCACTTACTCTATACTCAATAATTTCATCAGAATCTATCTTTCTAAAGCGAATTAAACCTTCTCCACTAACAACTAAAAATTTCTCGTTTTTAGTATGGTGCCAATGGTTTCCTTTTGTAATCCCAGGTTTTGATACATTTACAGAAACTTGTCCTCTTTCAGGTGTCCTCATAAATTCTGTAAATGAACCTCTATGATCGCAATTCATTTTAAGATCATATGAGAATTGGTCTTCAGGTAAAAAGCTTAAATAAGTACTATAAAGTTTCTTAGTTAATGCATCTTCCATGTTAGGAATAGATAAATTTGATCTACTTTCCTTGAAACTTTTTATAACGTTCGCCAATTCTCCAAGTTTTATATTATGCGTTACAGGTACAACGCAGAAATCATCATCTTGTATAGTAGGGTTTCCTTCAAGAGCCCTCATGAATTCTTCTAAAACATCATCTATATAACAAAGATTAAGCTCTACATCTGGGTTGTTTATTTGAATATCTAAATTTCTTGCTATATTATGGCAGTATGTGGCTACTACAGTATTATAGTTAGGTTTACTCCACTTACCAAATAAGTTTGGAAGTCGATATATATAAACTTTTGCATCGGTTTCATAATAATGTTTGAATAATAAATCCTCTCCAGCCTTTTTACTTCTCCCATAAGGATTATCCTTTTCTGCTTGAATAGAAGAAGTAGTAAGAACTGGAGCTTTATTACCATGCTTCTTTAATAGCTCTAGCAATTGAGATGTCAAACCAAAGTTGCCTTCCATAAACTCATTTTCATCTTGAGGTCTGTTTACTCCAGCCAAATGAAAGACAAAATCACATTCTTTTGTATACTTTTCAAGTAGTGAAGAATCACTTTCTCTAGTAAACTCAAATATATCGTTATATCCCTTATTATTAAGCTCAGCGATAAGATTTTTTCCTACAAAACCCTTTGCGCCTGTTACAAGAATCTTCATGAGTAAATACCACCTTTAGTTCATTACATGAACCTTTTTATTCCATTCCTTAAGTTCACTTTGCACATAGTCTAATTCAAGTAATTTTTCTTTAATTTCCTCAACACTAAGAATTTGGGTATTATCAGAATTATATTCTTCTACAGAAGTTAGCTTTTGATCTCCCTCTGCAAAATACTTATCATAGTTAAGATCTCTTTGATCGGCAGGAACTCTATAGAAACCAGGTAAATCTTCTGCCTTTACATATTCCTCTTTAGTAAGAAGTGTTTCATAACGTTTTTCTCCATGACGAGTTCCAATAATTTTTATTTCATTATCCGCATCAAATAATTCTTTTACAGCTTGAGCGAGGTCGCCAATTGTGCTAGCCGGGGATTTTAGAACCATAATATCTCCTGCCTCAGCATTTTGAAATGCAAATACTACTAATTCTACTGCTTCTTCTAAACTCATAAGAAACCTTGTCATATTAGGATCTGTTACTGTTAATGGCTGGCCACTTTTAATTTGTTCAATAAATAATGGAATAACTGATCCACGTGAGGCCATTACATTACCATATCTTGTACCACAAATAAGCGTCCTATCTGGATCCACGGTTTTAGATTTAGCAACAAAAACCTTTTCCATCATAGCTTTTGATATACCCATTGCATTAATTGGGTATGCTGCTTTATCAGTTGATAAGCAAATAACTTTTTTAACACTATATTCAATAGCAGCTGTTAATACATTATCCGTACCCAATATATTAGTTTTTACCGCTTCTAAAGGAAAGAATTCACAAGATGGAACCTGTTTTAGTGCAGCCGCATGGAAGATATAATCAACTCCGTGCATAGCATTCTTAACACTCGCTAAGTCCCTGACGTCTCCAATATAAAACTTTAATTTTTCATTATTATAGTGCTTTCTCATATCATCTTGTTTTTTTTCATCTCGTGAAAATATACGAATTTCTTTTATATCGGTGTCTAGGAACCTTTCCATCACAGCATTACCAAAAGAACCTGTTCCACCTGTTATTAATAATGTTTTATTCTTAAACATAACGTTCATCTCCTAATTCATTTTTATTTAAGAATCTATTCAACCAAATAGGTTGTATTATGCAATACAAACTCATAGCAATAATATTGGCCACTATTACACCTATCCATGAATCAAAGGTCGTTACTAGAATCCATGCAATTGGTATTTTAATAATAGCTCCTATAGTTAAGAAAATACTTTGTGTCTTTAATTCTCCAAATCCATTAGCGATACTAGATAATACTCCGTTCCAAATAAAAATACTACCAGATATAGCAAAGACAGTAGCATATAAATAATTCACCTGTATTGTATTTTCTCCAAGCCATAAGTTTATAGCAAATTGTAAAAACGGAATCATAGCAAATTCACATATTACAGCAAGTAGAGCCATTAATTTTAAGGTTTTATAGAGTTTCTTAATCCAACTAAAATTCTTCTCAGAAAGAGCCTTTGTAACAGCTGACCATATAGGGGTTAAAGCCAAAGTAAATAAGGTACCCACTAATGTAAATAGCTTATTATATATTTGGTATTCAACAACTAGCTCAGTTCCGGTTAACCAAGTTATCAAAAACTCATTTGTTGCTGTTATTATCATATACATGATTTGAATCCAAAAGAAGATACCACCCAATCTTATTACATCACTGGCATATTTTTTCCCAAAATATTTTATACTCGGCTTACAGTCTTTTAATTTTGTAGAAAAAACTATTATGGTAGTTAACAATAATGGAATATTTACAGCTAAAACATGTACAACTGCTAATGAAATTAAATTAGTTGATATATCAGCAGTAGTCGCTAATGAAACATAAGCTAAGATAATTATATTAGTAAATAAGTTTAGTAAATTATTAAGTGCAGATTTTTGCATTGCATATAGTATTGAGGTAATGACCTTAAATAAAAATTGTAGCATTATGCCACCAAAAACAATAAAGACGGTAATATTAAGTGTTTCCTTTGAAACGATATTAAATGGTATATTAAAAAACATGTTCCAATTTATAAATCTGAATATTACTATTGAAAAACAAAGAACTGATATAACTAGTATTCCAATTATAATATAGGCAGAAGAAATATACTTTTTTGCCATTAATTCATCTTTTTTTACTAAAGCATGCACTAAATTATTTCGCAATCCATTGCCAATCCCTAAATCAAATGTTAATACCCAGGTTAATACGGATAGAATGGTAAACCATAGACCTAGTATTTGTTGGTTGTCAAAATACCTTATATATGCAGGCATAGTGAGTAACGATATAATTAATGCTCCACCTTTAACTAAAAAAGCTCCTAATGCGTTATTTAGTATTGTTCTATTGTTTTCATTACTAACTATTTTTTTTAGTTTAGAAAGCTTTAACATATCAATTCTCTTCTCCAACAATTCATTTATTTTTTGTACAAATCCCTCGATAAGGTGTTTATTAATTGTCTACTATTCCATGGTTCATATCTTTTAATTAGCATTTATTATTTCTTTACCATATTAATAATTCTCGAAACTAATAACCATTGACGATCATTGAAAAACAAAACTTGCTTTATTCTACTTTTTTTTCGTTTCATTAAATAATTGAGATAACTTAAGAATAAACTCTCTATCTAAATTTAAAATTTCATTTTTACTATTATATGAAGTATTAATATCTATTTCTTTAATAGCTCTAGCTATTGACATAGCACTATTTTCCTCATAAAACAATATATAACTTGACATCATAGATTCCCGGACACATCTAATGTCAGCTGAGACAACCCGTAAATTATTCGCAAGATATGTTATTATCTTCGAAGGAAAAGTATAGTCAGCTGACGCTTTTTCAGTTTCTGAATAAGTGTGACAACTCAAAGCAATATCACAAGACTGTAAAAAATCAGTGTATTGATTCCCACTTTTCTTTCCATGAAAAATTACCTTTTCACTACCACATTCAGTATTGATATTATTAATAAGCTCTCTTAATTCCTTTATATCTTTATTATTACCAAAACCTAGTATATGAATTTTATAGTTTTCATTAAGGTATCTTGCGGTTTTCGCAGCAAGAAATGCTGCCTTTCTATTATCCTCAATTACACCAGCATATACTATATTTATAAATTGGCTATCTTTAAAAATATTCTCCTTTTTCTTAAGGGGGACTTTATAATTGCCATAAGAAATTATCATAGGCTTATTTCTTAAATCAATCTTTTCTTTCATCAAATCATTTACCAAAAGATATCCATTCGCTGAATTTATAAATTCAATCTCCTTACTTTCAAATTTTCTATGGTTCTCGTTTACAGCCGAATAAAACTCCTCTACTTCGAGAATAAACGGTTTTTTAAAAATTCCGTTTATTATCTTTAATGGCAGGATATAATTCAATGAATGATAAACTAGCAAACAATCACCTTTTTTAACTTTAAATAGAACATAAAGTATTGTTTGTAATGTTATACCTATTAAGGAAAGTTTCCTAAATAACTTAAACTTACTATAGAAAGAAGAAAAAAATATATGTTTTTCTGCTTCATCAATTTCAAAACGTTTTCTTTTAAAAAATCCTCGATTACTCATACATGAAGACACCATATTTACTTGGTAGCCAGCAGCTTTTATACTATCAATTAAGTAACTTATTTTAGGCTGGGCAGAAGGAAAATATTTCAATAGTTCTTCTGTTTTATCATTGATACCATAGCACAAATAGTGAACTTTCTTTTGATTCATTTTTCCACTCCCATATATACATCGATTAATGAGTGTACAGACCTTTCAATCGAATAACCATTTTGTTTAAAAGTTTTCATGGTAGTATCTTCATCCAATGTCCTTTTATGACTATTTTTCAGAATTAAATCAGCCCAATATTGAGCACCTTTATTTAATTCTAGAAAATTAACTAAACCAAGACCAAGATCACATTCATTAGGAACATATTCAGAAGCATACACTGGTAAGTTTGCTGCTTGAGCCTCTAGTGCAACAATCCCTAACCCCTCAAATAAAGATGGGAATATATAAGCATCCATAATATTTAAACAAATTTCAATATCATCTCTTACACCAATGAATCGTACTTTATCACTTAAACCTAATTTTTCTACCTTTTCTTTTATATACTTTAATTGTCCCCCATCGACGCCACCTAAAATTAAAATACTATTTTGATTTTTATTTTGTACTTCATTAAATACATCAACAATAAATTCTTGATTCTTCTTGGCGTCAAACCTTGTTACATTCCCAATAACAAAATGTTCATCATTAATTCCTAAACTTTTTTTTAGCTCTAATACTTTTTTCTTATCGACCCTCATATACTTTTCAACATCGATTCCATTTCTCAGAGTTTTTCCATGCTTATGAAAATATTCTTCTCCATACAAGTAAGAACCGGCTAAATTACTACAAGCAATTTTATTTGTACTAAACATTTTTATAAGCGTTCTTTCAATATATCTATATATTCTTCTTGAAAAATTTTCTTTTTGTAAATTCGGAGATCCATGTGAATGGGAAATCCTTGTTCTTACTTTAGCAATCTTAGTTGCAAGCAATACCCATCCATTTGAATGATTAACATGAGAATGTACAACATTGTATGGGCCATTTTTATTTATACACAAAATAATAGATCTTACAAAAGAAAATATATTTTTCACCTTAGGTTCAGTCCCAATAAAGATACGGCCGCCCAAACTTTCAATTTCATCTTTATAGGCATCAACATTATTTGTAAACACAAGAAAGTCTAACTGGAATTTCTCTCTTTCTATCTGTCTAAAGTTATTCATTATATAAGCTTCAGTTCCACCCTTATCAAGACAAGATACAACTTGTAGGATTTTAATTTTTTCCACTTGATTAGCCATATAAAATCATCCAGCTCCTTTGAACAGTTTTGTATTTAGAGATAGCACCCCAATAAATTCCACAATAAGTGTTTTATATAAAATAAATTTCAACTATCTATACTAAAATACATTCTATTAACCAAGATTCATAGTTATCAAAACAACAAGTAGGTATTTCTGGAGATTTATTGATATCAGCTAAACAACCGTTACGCATATTAAAAAATAAATATAACTTACTATAGTGAGTTAATACTCTCTATAAAGTTGTTTACTTTTTTGTTAACACTTTTTGAATTATGAAATTTGTCCATCAAAAGATAATTATTATTACCAATATCATCATACAAAACAGAATTATCATATAAATTTTCAATAGCCTGAGCTAATTCATTATGGTCACCTGGTTTAAACACTAAACCACTAACTCCTGGCTTCAAATACTCATAATAATTTGGAAAATCAGAAGCAATTATGGGTTTCTTAAAAACCCCTGCCTCATATATTGGCCTAGCTTGATGAGCTTCTTCTGCTGGAAAAACTACAACATCACAAGCTGAATACCAATAATTCATATTTGTTTGAACACCCAAAAACTTAACCTTATCCTTCATTCCATTTTCTTCGATAAATCTATATAATTTCTTAATAAAAGAAATTTTAGTAAAATATTTTATTTTTTTTACACCTCGAGCTTCCAATAAATCATTTCCCGAATTACCTAAAAATAACAGCTCTATTTTTTTTCCCTTACAATGTTTTAAAGCACGAACTATTGTTTCTGCCCCCTTTATCTTACTCATTCCTCCAGAGTACAATATATAAAACACATCGTTTTTTAGCTTTAATATATTCCTTGAATCTTCTTTATTTATACCATTTGAATAATTATCCACATCAACTACATCAGGTATAACTATTTGATTTACGCGTTCAGGTAAATCCCATTGCTTTTTGTCAAATTCTGAAAGAAATGATACTCCTGTCCCATTCTGTAGTTTGGCAGCTATAAAACGGTTAATTAATCCTCTTCTTTTACCTTTTATTGTTTCTCTTACAAAGCACACACTTTTTATATTCAACTTTTTTAATATAGAGATCATAGGCCATTGAATCATACTGTTTAGTAAAACAACGTCAGGCTTTTCTCTTCTAAGAATTTTTTCCCACCTTTTTATATATCTCAATCTAGGTAAAGCTCTAATTAAAACCTTTAAGATATTTGCACCCCCGTTGTAATGACCAAACACTAGAGGTACTACTGTATCATTTAGAATATTAATATTGTTATTCTTTGCCAATTGCCTCGCAGCACTTTCTCCCGGTGGTAAAGCTAGAACTATAGAATGTTTATTACCTTCTAAAGCTTTAATAATATCAAAACAGCTTAATGTACCTCCACCCATGAGACCAGTATGATGTATTATTAATATTTTCATTGGATCAACCTCACATTTTGAACGTAATTTATTATTATCGCTAAAGAAGTGTCCTTTACTCATTTAGGTATTGTTACTGCCAGAAAAATTTATATTGATCGATCCGCATTACTCCATCTGGTATAGCTATGCTAAACTGAATTAGTGGAAGTATCACACATAAATAGATAGCAATTGTTCTTAACTTTTTATCTTTAATAGTTGCAATTATATTAGGAATAAGAACTAGGTTAAATGTAACGAAATAAAAAGCTAACCTTCCAATCATAACGGAATTAAGAGACAAAATCGTGACAAAAGCATTTAAACATGACAGAACAAAAAATATTGAAAAAAGGGACCTTTCTTGTTTTTCCATTCCTTCTATACTACCCCAAAATAAAAGGCATGTTGTAGGGATAGCTAAAGCAATTCCTATTAATAAAGGATTTACAGTAAAAGTTGAAATTAGTTCTATATCTGCATACCTAATAGGCATAAAAAATTCAATTATAGGAATTAACAATTTCCTGTAAAGTAAAGAAGATGAGGTTACTAATAGTAAAACAATCCCCATTTTCTTGTTTATTTTTAAATTACGCAAAAAATAGATTGGTAAAAAAACTAATGCCGAGTTGTGCAATGTGGATGCTAAAAAAACTGTTATAAGATACCTAATAAAATTTCCTTTAATTATAAAATGAAATGCAAGTAAGATAAGGCACACTGCTAAAGTTTGCCTTACACCTGACATGGACATAGAAAACAACCCAATGGATAGATGTAAAAACAAACTAAGAAATATATTTTTTGAGTATCTATAAAATAATAAAGCAAATGAAGTGCTAATAATAATAGAGGTTACTATTATATAACCCTGACTCCCAAATCCCAAATTCCTTAGAATGACAATAAATATCTGATAACCCCATTCATCATAGTTAAAAAGATTTAAAGATAAGTAAGGATTAATGCTATTATATACGTTTAGATAACCCGCTATATCAATACCTACAGAATAATGCCTTAAACCCATTACTAGGGATAATGCTACTGCTGCCATTCCGGCATACCACAAGTTCCATTTTTTAAGTTTATATTTAATACCGAAACCTTTGAGGATGATATACAAAAAGGCCCAAAATATTATTAAAAGGAAATAAATGTACATACACTACTTCTCCCTTTTTAAAACATACAATTGTCTTATTTAATAAGATTGTTTATTATTTTAACATAATTTACAGATATACTTTGAGTTGATATTTCTCCTCTTTCATTATTTTACTTTCTCAATAAAGGAAGCCAAATCACTAATATAATTTCTATAATAAAAAATCTTTGACTCAACACAACTTTTCTTAATGCTTTTCAATTTCACACTATCATAAGATAATATTTCATTAATTTTTTTTTGGGTCGCCTTTTCATCATTAATAGTGTCAATAAAAAATCCATTGGTACCTTCAACAATAAAATTTTCCAAGTCACTTGTTCTCGTTGTAATAACTGGGGTTCCACAACTAATACTCTCGGATACCTTAGTTGGGAAGCCTGCCATAGTATCTCTGCTAACATCCCTTATTAGAATAGTAAAATCTGATTTGATTACGCTATCTACAACTTCTTTATTTGGCTTCAAACCATGAAAAATTATACTCTCTCCAAGCTCATCTATAAATTTTTTTTGTTGAGGAATGGCCTTAGTATATTCATCCTTTGTAAACCCATATATGTTAAAAACAAAATCACATCCGCATTTTTTAGCTTGATGGAGTAATATAATAGCTTTATCAATCCGGTCTTTTAATTTACTTATATCTTTTACCTGCTGACCTTTTCTAAAAGGAATACCCGCATAAGAAATGGATTTTTTGTTATTATTCATAATCCTAGATTCTTCCAGACTAAAATCAGTAGGTGATAATGGCGGTATTATGACGGTATTACAACCGGATTTTTTATAATAGTTTGATAAATAACTACTAATTGCAATTATTCCGTCTGTCTTTTTATTGGCATAAGCTTTTTGATAATTATTATCTAACCATTTGACCATATCGAATATAAAATTATTAGTCTTAACTGTGAGCCAATCAACACAATCAGCAATCACTTTGATTTTTTGTTTTTTACAAAATCTAATGAGTTTTGTGTTAAAGAGTGACAACGTAGGGCTGCCGTAGTATATAACAAAAGCTAAATTATCAATAATCTTCTTATCATAAAGAAAACTCTTTAAGTTGTTAAATATTTTTGGATAGTTAGCCCAATCCAAGTTACTTCTAGGATATGGAAAGTTATAATATACAAAACCATCGTATTCTTTTTCTGTTGCTTCCAAAGGATCTCTTTTTTCAACTTCCTTATCGACTCCAATAAATATTACCTTGTATCCTAGTTCCTTTAGAATTTTTCCATTTGCATACACTCGTTTTCCCGCAGCATTTCCTAAAGGAAATGAAAAGTTTCCTATATAGATAACAGTATTCTTCTTCATGATACATTCACCTTGCAATCGTAAATTATTTAGACTCACTGCAATTTTTCAGGTAATACAAATTGATCACCCAAAACAAAATCGTAGTCATCGGGTATAAAACGGGTATATCCACTTGCATTATAGAAAGTCATTTCTCCGAATATTATTTGACCATCTATATTGTAAAAGTCTACCCGCACATGAGGAAAACCATCAGATAGTATTTCAGCTATTTCTACCATCTTTTCAAAGTTGATCGGTTTCGGAATCTTTCTGTTTATTTTCCCATAATCATTTCTTCTAAAAGGCAATTGGTTGAAATCTTTATCAAAAAAACCTAATTTGCCATTTTCATGGTTATCAGTATAATCTATCATCGTATATAAACAGTATACTTTTCCATTAAAACAAAAGAATTTATAATCCGGTAAATCATTACTACTATCTCTCTCTATAAGTTTTTCAACTATAATCCTTCTTGTACAATTATAATAACCCCATTCTCTTCCATAACTCTTTTTACTTCTATCCATCCATTCTTTTAATTGCAATCTAATACTATTTTCGTTTATTGTTGTTTTATCCTTAACAAAGATATTAGTACCCGAACCAGTAGTCACCTTAATTGCAAAAGAATTAGGTAGTTTATCAAAATCAATATCCTCGACACCATCATAAACTGCATATAGTTCGTTAAGATAACCTTTTAATCCTTTACTTTCAACATAGCTCCGAACAGTATATTTATCTGAACATAGTGTTATACGTGAATCATGATAATACAATTTATACCATTGTATTTTTTCTGTATATCTTTTAGGATTCCTTAGGTTAAGCTTATGCCCTGTCTTAATACGGTATTGAATATTTACCATTGCTCTATCAGGAATAAACTCTAGCAAATCCAACAATTTATATCTCGTTTTTGGATTCCTAATAATTTTTTTATAAAAATTCATAGGGGTTGTTCTCCTCATCAATCTAATTCCATAATCTTAATCATATGTTTATTTACTATATTAACATCGTATTTTTCTTTACATAATTCCAAACTTTCCCTTGACATCTCTTTAACTATATTAGAATTATCAATCATAAACTTCATTTTATTTGCTAGATCTAAAGCATCTCTCGGCTGAACTAAAAAACCATTTACTCCATCAACTATTGCATCGCGGCATCCTGGCCAATCGGTTGTTATTACTGGTCGAGCCATCGCCATAGCTTCTAAAATTGTTCTGGGTAACCCTTCTCGATAATATGTGGGTAGTACGAAGACCTTAGATTTTTCAAGAAAAGGAACAACATTTTTTGTCTCCCCTGGAAATTCAATAGTTCCTTCAGATATATAAGGCTCGAGTTCTTCCGGCTTGATTGCTCCCATTGAAGTATCATACCCCCCTAATAATACAAACCTAGCTTCTGGGTATTCTTTTTTAACCATTCGAGCTGCTTCAGCAAATTCAAATACGCCTTTTTCTCTTATAACTCTTGCTACCATTAGAAAAACAGATTCATCAGGTAATTCATTAGAATTAAACCTTTTTATATTTACTCCTGATCCATTCACACGTACAGCTATTTCTTCAGATAAATAACCTAACTGAGTAAACTGTTTTAAATCATCACTATTTTGAAAGATCACTTTGTTACATCCTTTAAAGGCTTGTTTGTATAGGGCTCCGGTAATCATTCTTAATCCTTTGGCTTTTAAACTGTTTGAAGCATAAACACGCCCCAATCCAGTCACCATTGGATATATTTTCTTAACTCCAGCCAAACGGGCTGCTAAACTACCATATACAACCGGTTTAATTGTGTAACTAAATACTAAATCTGGTTTTTGTGCAACAATCACATCTTTAAGTTTTTTAAAATATTTTATATCACCTAAAATACTGGTATTATCCTTAGTAAAAGGGACTTCAATAAATTTTACTCCAAGTGCTAATACCTCATTAATATTATCCCTATTAGGTCCAATCGCAATAACTTCATGACCTTTAGAAATGATTTCTTTAATAAGATCTCCCCTAAAATTAAATAGAGTCTTATTCTTAGGGGATATTACTATAACTTTCATAATTTACACCTCTTTTGAATAAATGTTGCCTATATTTTCTTTTAAATTCTGCATAGTCAATCGGAACAATTTCTCATTGACCTTATCCGATACAAATGAATTATGAGGTGTAACAATTACTCTCTTATAATTCCAAAGTGGACTCTCCCAAGGTAATGGCTCATTCTCAAATACATCTAGAGCAACTCCAAGAAACTTATCTTTTTGAAGGGCCCCTTTTAGAGCCATTTCATCTATTACCCCGCCTCGAGAAACATTAATAAGTACACTTTTATCTTTCATGGTTGCAATCTTTTTGACATTAATTAAATGAGTAGTTTCCTTTGTAAGAGGAAGTGTCAATATAACAATGTCACTCTTTTTTAGAACATCATATAATTGATCTATTAAATAAAATTCATCAACATATTGAGATTCCTTTATACTCCTACCAACACCGACTATGTTTACATCGAATGCCTTAAGTCTTTTAGCCACCTCTGCTCCAACATCGCCAAATCCAATAATGGCTGCAGTTTTATTTGTTAACTCAAATAAATCCCGTTGTTTTTCCCATTTATGTTCACGCTGAGCCTCATAAAACTCCCTACTATTTTTATAGATTTCTAAAATCTTAAGTACAACCCACTCAGCCATTGGAACGCTATACACTCCCTTGGCATTAAAAAGTTTTATACCTTGGTCCTTAATATAGTCGAGTGGTACCCTATCCAGGCCTGCACTAGTAAGTTGTATGAATTTCAAGTTCTCAAACTTTTTGATGTCATTATATAGGAATAGACCGTTACAAACTATCGCTTCAATATCTGAAACATCAACTTCCAAAGGAAACCTCTCATCTTGAATAAATAGAATTTCATACCCAAGTGACTTTAAACTATCTAGCTGCTCTTCACTATATTTAAATGCCCCGGTAAGTAATAGTTTCATATTTTACATCCCTTTTCCGAACTATTATTTCGTATTTGTATACACAATCTCCATTACTTTATCCCTAACAAACTTTTGATTTTCTGCAAAGAAGTTTTTTTCTTTCCATATTAGTTGATCTTCGAAGTCTCTTATCTCATATATCCCAATTTCAAAAATCTCTTCTACCATTCCAATATCGGTGCTTTTTTTAATATTACAAAAGCTCCTTGATAATATTGCCATGTCTGATTTTAAACGATAATGCTCCGCAATAATGTTCTCTGCAGGGAGGGTTCCTTGTCCGAGTTTTGCTATCCCCCCAAAACCATAAAGAATTCCGCTTTCTTTAAACTTTTTACAAAGCATTTCAACTGTTCCATTTGCTAAAAGTTCAAACATAAACTTCATATTATAACTAAGGTGTAGATCATTTAATCCAATATGAATAAAGTCAATTCCTGGAACAGTTAAAATAGAGTCTATATTTTCTACCGCCTCCGAGGTTTCGCACAAAAGACAAACTTTAGCTCTACCATTTACATAATGGACAAAAAGCTCAACTTCTTCTTTAGTCTTAAAAAATGGGAGCATTACAATGTCTGCTCCATCTGTAATCACTTTATCTATTTCTTTTTTTGACCCTTCATATATCGGATTTACTCGAACTAGCAATTCAGAATTGGTTAATACCTTTTTTATTTTTTTTACATCTTCTATACTATGTCTGGATATTACTGTATCCAAATGGCCTTGCCTTGCATCTTTTCCATTAATCTCAAGATCAATAAAAATCCAATCAACCCCACTATTTTCCGCTATCTTGGCAATTTCCTCTTGATTTGTAATGTACATCAACTTTAAAGCCATTTAGTTATTCCTTCTTTCTTCAATCGTTGCTGCTACTTCAGATTCCTGTTCCTTGCCTGTTACCTTTTTAGCAGTTTCACCAACATTGACATTATCCTGCATTGCTAAAACCTTGACAATGGTTCTGAAAAATATTTTTAAATCAAAACCAAATGAAAGGTTCTTAACATATTCAACATCATACTCAATCCTTTTATCCCAAGGAACCTCTTTCCGTCCGTTTACCTGTGCCCAACCTGTCACACCTGGTCTAACATTGAATCTCTTTTTTTGAAACTCTGTATACTCTTCAATAGGCCAAGGATGGTATGTTAAAGTAGGTCGAGGTCCAATAATCGACATATCACCTTTAATAATGTTTAAAAACTGAGGGAATTCATCGATACTTGTCTTTCGGATGAATTTACCGACTTTAGTAACCCGGGCATCACCTTTAGTTTCGTAAACTCCGCTTTTTTCCGCCCCTACGCACATTGAACGAAACTTATATATTTTAAATACTTTTCCTTCTAATCCAAGGCGTTCTTGCTGAAAAATCACTGGCCCTTTCGACTCCAATTTGATAGCGATAGCTACTATTAACAAAATAGGGGAAAGGATTGTCAATCCGACTAGAGATAAGACTATATCATTTAACCTCTTAAGCTTTTTATAATTCATAATAAGTTTAAAACTCCTCTATTCTAATTTATCTCCTCAGAGTGGCACTTATTTATAGATTACTTTAGTAGATTAGGACTTAACTAGAATCAGTTATTCCTCTATTCCAACTAACTACTAAACCACTAAACATCGCTATTCTTCCACCTTGTAACACCTAGCCATCCAACAACCATAAAAAAAAAAAAAACAGGGCATCCACCCCAACTTAAACCATCCACAATACGGTCGGTGCCCCCTTTAATAAGGGTAAGGGGGCATCACCAATAACCGTAATACAACTTGTACCAAAGTTTTAAAACTTACAACTTCACATGTGCCTCTTTCACTTTCCCAGCCATATACTCCATCAACTGCTCCCGAATTTCCTCATTTTGCAACGCAAATTCAATCGTAGTAGTAATAAACCCCAACTTCTCCCCAACATCATACCGCTTACCCTCAAAATCATAAGCAAAAACTCTCTGAATCTGATTCAACTTCTGAATCGCATCCGTCAACTGAATCTCTCCACCCGCACCAGTTTCCTGCTTCTCCAAACACATAAAGATCTCCGGAGTAAGCACATACCTACCCATAATCGCAAGATTAGAAGGAGCCGTCCCCTTCGCAGGTTTCTCCACAAAGTTTTCAACCGCATACCTTCGCCCTGTTTGCATAGAAGGTTCCACAATGCCATAACGATATGTTTCCTCATCCGGTACAGTCTGCACACCAATGACCGACGCATGTGTTTCTTCATATTGATCAATCAATTGCTTCAATCCCGGAACTTCGCTCTGCACAATATCATCACCCAGCAACACCGCAAACGGCTCATCGCCAATAAACTTCCGTGCACACCAAACCGCATGTCCAAGTCCTTTTGGTTCTTTTTGGCGAATGTAGTGAATGTCTACGTTTGATGATTGTCTTACTTTATCTAAAATATCGAACTTCTCTTTTTCAATCAGGTTCTCTTCTAATTCGAAGTTATTATCAAAATGGTCCTCAATCGCGCGTTTTCCTTTACCGGTAACAATTATAATATCTTCAATGCCCGATGCGATTGCCTCTTCGACGATATATTGAATCGTCGGCTTATCGACAATCGGTAACATTTCTTTCGGCATCGCTTTTGTTGCCGGTAGAAAACGTGTACCTAAACCCGCTGCTGGGATAATTGCTTTGCGTACTTTTTTCATTGGAATGTCCTCCTTTTCACGCGGTGCCAGGCACCACTAGTTCTCCACTATGCAGTCGTAGCTTCCCTATTGATTACTGGTATCCTCCGATTAGCCAATCCAATCAAAGTCTCTTTAAGTTCTCCATTGGACATATCAAGCAACTTCTCCAGCACATACTCCATCTCTAAAGCGCTAATCGGCTCGGCTTTCCCAATAAAAATCTTCGGGAACACATGCTCACTCTGCCGTTCGTTGTCATTCAACAGCTCTTCATACAACTTCTCGCCCGGTCGAATGCCTGAGTACGCGATGCCAATCTCGTCTTCACTATACCCGGACAACTTAATCAGGTTCCTGGCAAGATCGACGATTTTAACGGGTTCGCCCATATCAAGGACAAACACTTCGCCACCAGCAGCTAAAGTCCCTGCCTGCATGACAAGTCGCGAAGCTTCTGGGATTGTCATGAAGTAACGGGTCATCTCTGGATCCGTAATTGTTACTGGCCCCCCTTTGGCAATCTGCTGTTTAAACAATGGAACCACACTACCACGAGATCCCAGTACATTTCCAAAGCGTACCGCTGCGAATTTCGTCTTGCTATCTTTTGCAAGATTCTGGACAATCATTTCGGCAAAACGCTTCGTTGCGCCCATAATATTCGGTGGGTTTACGGCTTTATCTGTCGACACCATCACAAAGTACGGAATGCCAAATGCATCCGCCGCTTCCGCAACATTTTTCGTGCCGAAAATATTATTTTTCACAGCTTCCATCGGATTGGCTTCCATTAAAGGCACATGCTTATGCGCGGCCGCATGGTACATCACGTCCGGTTTATACTCATTGACGATATCAAATATACGCATTCGATCTTGAACATCTGCGATAATCGGAATAATTTCTGTCTGCGTTGAAACCTTTTGGCGCAGTTCCATGTCTATAGTGTAGATAGAACTTTCACCATGCCCTAACAGAATCAATCGTCTCGGATTAAATTCGCTCACTTGGCGACAAATTTCCGATCCAATCGAGCCGCCTGCGCCTGTGACGAGTATCGTTTTATCTGTTAACTTTTCCGCAATGGCTTTCAGATCAAGCTGGACTTCGTCACGGCCGAGCAAGTCTTCGATTTTTACGTCTTGCATATCCGTGACAGAAACTTTACCTGTCATTAAGTCTTCTATACGGGGAATCGTTTGTGTTCGGACGCCGGTTTCGACGCATACCTTCATTAAATCCGCCATTTGTTGTTTTCCCATAGATGGGATTGCGATGACAATTTTTTCGATGTGATTATCTTTCACTAATTCTGGGATTCGCTTCGTACCACTGAGAACTTTCACCCCGTAAATTTCCAGCCCGTTTTTCGCCTGATCATCGTCAACGAACAGGACAGGTTTCATGCCTGATTCAGGGTTTTGGAGTACTTGACGTGCAATCATTGTTCCTGCTTGTCCTGCCCCTACCACCATCGTATGGATCTTTTTTTCTCCATTGTGATAATTGACAGTATCCCGCATTAGCCGCCAAGACAATCTTGAACCACCGATTAGCAGAATATGTAGCATCCAAGTGAGGGCAAGCGCCCGAAGGTAAATGTCTTGTGTGAGGGTAAACTGGACAACTGCAACGACGGCAATCGTCAATGTTACAGCTTTAAAAATCGATTTCAATTCACCGATTGAGGCGTAAGACCATGCTTTACGGTAGAGCCCATAATGCCATGCAAGGAGATGGTGTGCAAACTGGATAGTAATGACGCTAACGAGTAGCATCTTGTTGGCAAGTATATTGATGGATGGATGCAGCATGAAGTAGCCGATGTAGATAGAAAATAGAACGATAATGGAGTCGACAAAAAACAACATGGTCATTCTTTTTTTTATCGTCATTGTTTCTCCCCCCTTGCAATAAATTGGATGAATAAGTCCATAAAACTGTTACTAAATAAACACTCTATCGGTTAGTTCATTTAAACTACTTCAATTACCAGTTTAATAGTAACACCTTATCCAATTAACTGCCACCATTTATTTTAATCAGGTATTTAATCCCACCAAAATAACCATCACTATTTTATTACTCTATTAAATAGTCCGATTAAACTATTAGAATTGTCAGTTTAATAGTAAAACCTTATCCAAATAACTGCCACCTATTATTATTATCAGGTATTTAATCCTATCAAAATAACCATCACTATTTTATTACTCTATTAACTAGTTCGATTAAACTATTCGAATTGTCAAATTAATAGTAACACCTTATCCAATTAACTGCCACCATTTTTTAAAATTCGGTGTTTTTGGTTCCAAAAGGACTAGGGGTTCATCCTTCAAAATCCGCTCGTTATTATCGAGGAGAATGTCCGCGATGTCATGGTGCTTCTTCTTTTCAAGGTAGTCTAGCCCTTCATTGAATAGAAAAGGTCTTGTATCTAGGTTGTGGACATCCGATCCGTACGTATGGATTAGATTTGCTTCTACTAGCTGAAGAGACAGTTTTTGTACATTCCTTCCGAAGTGCCCTGCGATGCTCCCTGCTGTAATCTGTGCGAGTGCACCATGGCGGACTAATCGTTCCAGACGTTCTGGTTTTTCCGCAATGGCGCGGTTCCGTTCAGGATGTGCGATGATGGGAATTATGTCTTTTTCAAGCAGGGATTGAATGATATTCACCGTATAGGCGGGAACTGACTGGGTTGGAAGTTCAAGGAGCAGGTAACGTGAATTTGCAAGTGTCATTGCCTCTTTCGTTTCAACTTTCTGAACAAGATCCTCACAAAGACGCACTTCCTGCCCGGTGTGGAGGGTAACTGGATACCCCGCCGCTGTCACAACATCCGTCAGCAAGGCAATTTGCCCTTCGATTTCTTCCCGTGATACATGGAAATGCGGATTGAACGCATGCGAGGTCGAAATCATGTCGGTAATTCCTTCAGCTACAGCTTGTTCTAGCATGCGCATCGTATTTTCTATCGTTTTCGGTCCATCATCTACGCCAAACAGAATGTGGCTATGCATATCAATCATCTGAATTCTCCTTTTTGCCTATAAGAAAAGAGCACGAGGACATAGACCCCTTACTCTTCCTCTCCATAATATTTGTAATAGTAATGACTTTTTTCAAGCTTGAAGTTATTCAGAATTGTCCCAATGACATGCGCATTCGATGTTACCAGTGATTCCTTGGCCTTTACTGCGCTATCTTTTTCAGTTTTCCCCGCATTCAGGACGAGTATTGTTCCGTCACAACGGTTTGATAATATCTGCGCATCTGTGACGGATAGAATAGGCGGTGAATCGAAGATGATGATATCGTAGTCACTTTTCATTTCTTCTAGTACGTTCTTCATCGTTTGTGATCCGATGAGTTCCGCTGGGTTTGGAGGAATTGGTCCGCATGTAATGATGTCTAATCCTTCCGTTTCGCTAGCTTTTACTACTTCCGCTATTGTCGATTGACGTGTGAGGACGTTTGACAATCCTGTTCCGTTCGTGAGATGAAATGTATGGTGCACAGTCGGCTTGCGCATATCTGCATCTATGAGCAGCACTCGTTTTCCTTCCTGCGCAAAGACAATTGCGATGTTGGCCGCCGATGTTGATTTACCCTCTCCTGGTGAAGCAGAAGTAAAGAGGAGCGTTTTCAGTTCCTTATCCGGCATAGAGAAGTTAATGTTCGTTCGAATTGTTTTGAATTGCTCTGTATAGATTGATTTGGGACTTGACTGAGCAATGAGATTGCGTTTCATCGTCACCAAACCCTTTTTCTTTCTTGCCATACTTTTTACTTCCTCCCCTTTTTCCGGCTTCGAGACTTAGCACTTTCTACTTCCCCAGCAACAATCGGGCTGACAAGACCAAGTATGGGAAGTTCGAGTAGTTCTTCAATATCTTGTTCTGTTTTTATCGTCGTGTCGAGGTATTCAAGAAGAAATGCAATTCCCACACCTAGCATCAATCCAATGACTGCGGCAATTGCCATGTTTAGCATTGGATCCGGTTTAATAGGCGATGGGTCCTCAACATGTACTGCTGGAGAAAGAATATTGACGTTGTCTACGTTCATAAGCTTCTGAATTTCCTGTTGGAATACTTCTGCTGTCGTGTTTGCGATGTCGACCGCGACAAATGACTCGGCATCTTGAACGCTAACGTTTAACACTTGCGAGTTTTGGGCGCTGCTCACCGTGATCTTTGAATTCAACGCTGCCGGGGTCGTATTAAGATCAAGGTTTTCGATTACTTTCGACAAAATCGCGGGACTTTTAATGATGACGTTATATGTATTAATGAGTTGGAGATTCGTCTGAATATCCTGTGAGCTGAACTGATTCTGCTCGTATTTTTGTTGATTGACTAAAATTTGTGTGGATGCTTGATAGACGGGTGTCATGAAGTAGTAGCTGACAACACCTGCAATCATCACGGCGAGAATAACCATACTGATGATTAGCTTTAGTCGTTTCCTCAACGTTTTGAACAATTCTTGTAAACTGATTGTTTCTTCCATAGTTTCACGTTCTCCTTCACTTAAACTCTATCTATTGTCACATACCTAGTGAGTATATCATATTGTTTGACAATAACTATGACAATTTCTTGATTCTTACCCCATAATTTGTGTTTTCTTGTTAATGAAATCGACGTTGTTCTATGGTAAGGTTCTTATATGAGAAAATTCCTATTCCTTTTATTGATAGTCGCTACGCTTTTTCTGTCATCCGGACAGACCTATGAGCAGCAAACGCTCATTCCAACACTGGAACAATTGTTGCCAGACAAACCACTTGAAGATTCACTTTCCAAACTGGTCATCCCCTATTGGGGCAAAATGATTTCGATCGAAGAAAGAGGTTATTATCCTTTCCTTGAGTTTCTACTGCGGAAAAGTGCACATTTCTTCATTTTCGGCTTACTTGCAGTTGCGGTGTATATTGTGCTACCTACAAAATGGTATAGAACGATCATCGCTTTATTTATCACACTTGCACTGGCCATTGGCGATGAATATCATCAGTCGCTGACTGGCGGTAGGACCCCTTCATCGAAAGACGTATTACTAGATATGGCCGGTGCGGTGACATTTATTGTTGTGTTGCGTGTTTTTTTGATGACGAGAAGTGGACAAAAACAAAAACGTCTTAGAAGATGAAAAAAACCGCTCAAAGTCTGTCAGTCAGGACTTTGGGCGGTTTTCGTATTTGATTAAATGCCAGCTGCTTTTTTCAATATGCTATCCCGACGTTCTTTTTTCGCCGCTTCGTATTCCTCTGCAAAGTTCTTTGCATACGATTTGTTAAAACCATTTTTGACGAGATCATTTTCGACTACTTTAATGGCACCGTAAAAAATCTTATCTGTGTTTTTTTCTAGTTCAGTTGCTGCAGCCGAGTATTTATTATAAAAGTATCCAACGTCAATCGCTTGACCGCTCGCTTTTTTATCAGCCAATTCTTTTTTCGCATGCCCAATCAAAGCATTCAGTTTGCCATCAGCTTGTGCTTGCAAATCTCCAAATACAGGGATGTATTTTTCTTTCACCGAAGCAACTGTTGGTTTGGTAGTGGTTTCCACTTTACTACCGCCTTGATTTGTTGTAGTTCCTGCAACTTTTTCGGTAGTCGAATTCCCAGTTGTACCGCCTGTGTTTTGGCCGCTTGTCGTTACGGTTCCACCTGCTTCAGATTCAATAACTTCACCATCTTCATCAATTGTAATGGTTGTCCCATCAGGCAATTCGATCGTATACGGATTCGCTACAATTTCTGTAACATCCGCATCTGCGACATCATATTGTTTGAATTTTAATATGTAAGCAAAATACAAACTGACACTCAACAAAATAGCAACAATGACAGCTATGACAATTTTCCATTTCTTCTTCATGACAAACACCTTCTTCTTCATTCTATTAGCTAGTTTACCATGAACAGGGTATTGGGTGAAGTCTTTCTATTTTTTAGAGAACTACTTTTTAGGGGTTGGCGGGGGAACGTTGTTTGGTCTTGGCGGTGCGTTGTTTACTTTCGGTGGGACGTTGATAGGTTGGAGGGTTACGTTGTTTAGTTCTGCGATTTCGTTGCTTACTCGGCCGGGCGTTGTTTACTTTCGGTGATGCGTTGCGAGGTTGGAGGTTGGCGTTGATTAGTTCTGCGATTTCGTTGCTTACTCGCCCGGGCGTTGTTTACTTTCGGTGGAACGTTGCGAGGTTGGAGGTTGGCGTTGCTTAGTTCTACGAATTCGTTGCATGCTCGCCCGGGCGTTGTTTACTTTCGGCGGGACGTTGATAGGTTGGGGGATTATGTTGTTTAGTTCTGCGATTTCGTTGCTTACTCGCCCGAACGTTGTTTACTTTCGGGAGAACGTTGCGAGGTTGGAGGTTTGCGTTGTTTAGTTCTGCGAAAATTGTATGGGTGACTGTGCACCAGGCAAATGTGTTGGACACTTAATGTATGGGTGGCACCACCGTATGCCACGGTCAATCCAATCGAAGCTTTGAGTTTTCAAAGTGACAACGATGCACTTAATCGATATACTTATAGATAATAGTTACTTTAGTTGAAGGAGCGATGACATATGATCGATACTTCGCTCTGGAAACGTGACCTCAAAAGCCAGGCTTCAGGGACTCGAACAAAGTTTTGGTTACTTGAACCTGGAACGGAGCTTGAGCATGCTACAAAGTATCTCTTTAAGATACCTACCGAAGGAACAGGTGGCCATTGGGCAGAATTTGTAGCTAGCAAAGTGGGCGAAGAGTTGGGTTTTCATACCGCTGACGTGGAGCTAGCTATAAATAACGGAACTGTAGGCACCATTTCAAAGAACTTCCGTACTAAATCAGAAGAATTGTATGAAGGCGGAGACTTATTTCTATCACTATTTGAGGATTTTGATCGTCATTCGCTCACCTACTATGAGCTGCCCCACATCTTGGAGCTCCTTTCTGCATATGATTTAGAGAAGGATTTCATGGCCTTGCTTGTATTTGATGCATTGATTGCCAATAATGACCGGCATTGTGATAATTGGGGAGTTCTTAGCGGACCTAAAGAAGTTCGATTAGCACCTATTTATGATAATGGTTCTTCCCTTGGTTTTAACGAAGTTGAACATAAAAAGCAAAAGATGCTGACGGACGATCGTATGTTGGAGGGCTTTTGCAACAGAGGGAAGCCGAGTATTGGTTTACCTGGTAGAAAAAAACCGAAGCATTTTGAATTGCTGACATATCTGTATAGCTGTTCTCCTCAAGAGACGGGAATAATTATGGACAGATTAAATAAATTGAACGAGGGAATGCTAGTAACAATCGTTGAGGACATTCCTAGTGACGTTATGAGCGATTTGGACAAAGAATGGGTTGTTCGGCTTTTGATGTACCGAAAGAAATGGCTTATGAACTGGTATGAAGGGAGTGTGAGAGCATGAGAAAAAGACCATTTGAACTGTGGCTAATTTGGCAAAATGAAGAGACCCGACAACGTTATCATGTAGGAAGATTGCTCCATCAAGATGGAATCTATTCATTCTCATATGAGACGAGCGGCTATAGAAGAAAGTTAGCAGAAGCAATGGAAAATGGCTATCGACCTCACTTGGCATTCTCAGATACGAATAGAGTGTATACTTCCACTAAGCTCTTTGGGCCGTTTGCTCGCAGATTACCGGATCCGAGAAGACCTGATTACCAATCCGTTCTTCAAGAATTGGGCCTTTCACTGGATTGTACAGAAATGGATGTCTTACGGGCTACTGGTGGAATTTTAGCAACAGATTCCTATGAATTTGTTTCCCCTATCATTGTAGAGAATTCTCACTTTGATTTAGATTTTTTCGTGGCTGGTTGGCGTTATTACGATGGAGAGCGCGTAATTGATCAACTTCAATCAGGCGATGTTGTTGACTTTTCCTTAGACTCTGAAAACCCAGAGGACCACAGGGCAGTGGTAGTTATGTCGGTCAACGGAGAAAAGTTAGGCTTCATCCCTGCTTTTTATAGCGGATGGATGTTTGAAATGATTGAAAAGAAATGCAGCTACGAAGCAAGGATTGAAGCCATCTACCCGCAAGCGGTTCCTCATCGTAAAGTGAACATTTCAATCTTTGGTAAAATGAATCAATCTGTTGACATTGAGGGAGTCCTAAACGATAAAGACCAATTACGATTAGTACTGTGTTAAAAGCCTCGAACAAAGCTTGGGTTCTGACACAGTTCAGTCAATTCGAGTTCTCTAGAATTTGAATAACTAACAGAATTGCAGAAATCCCCATAAGTCTTTCGACTTATGGGGATTTTCTGTTGGCGTTGGTATTGGCAGTTACCGGAAATTGATTTTGTATGAGTGACTGGCACCACACTATGAGCCACGCAATTAAAACATTTTCAACAAAATTTGTGGATCATGTATCCCTTCCCCTCCTTCCCTTCTATATAAAGGGTGAGAGGAGGTGATGACATGGTGACAATCGAATTTAAGCAGGCAGTTGGGCGGGTTTACTTGGATGGCGGTTTGACGGAAGACGGCAAACTGATCCGCAAATCGAAGACGTACCGTAACATTGCGAAAAACGCAGATGCGGACAGCTTGTACAAAGCGCTTGAGCAACTTGCACAGTTATCCAATTTTCCATTTATCGGTGCAGAGAAAGTGGAAACATCTAACGTCATTAACTAATCAACAAAGCACAATTTGACGAAGAAAGGAGTGATAGAGGATGGCAAAAGTCTTGCAATTGAATTTCAGTACAGCAGCCGGCAAAAAGGTGATGCTGACAGTCGACGAGCCACGTACAGATTTAACGGCATTAGCAGTGGAAACAGCGATGCAGGAAATTATCGCATCGGGCGTGTTCGTAGTGGAAGGATCACCACTTGAAACGTCAAAAGGCGCTCGTATCGTCGAGCGTAATGTCACTGAACTTGCACAGGGATAACTAGATTTACCAACCGGCTCCTCAGTTTTCCGACTGGGGAACCGGTTTTTCAGTTCATCACAGGGAGGAGGAAACGAGATGGAACAGTGGATGAATCTCATACAGGAAATCGGCTTTCCGATATTCGTATCATTCTATCTTTTGCACCGGCTCGAAACAAAACTCGTGGCGATACATGATGTACTTCTTTCATTGAAAATGAAGTGAATGAGCCAGTATTGATGTATCCTTTTATTGATAGCAAGATGAGAAGAAGAAAACAAGATTGTTGCGAGGAGTTTTGCCATTTTAATAATAGTGCATGCGAGTTGTTGCAAAAATAATGCCGACTTCTCCTACAAGTCTGACTCGTAGGAGAAGTCGGCTTTTACTTATCGTTCACAAGCAATTAAGTCTTTATCACGGTCACTTTTTTTGTTAGCGTCATAGATTGCTTGCGAGACAAACGGCTTCTGTTTCGTCTTGCCGCCAACATTTTTAACAGTTGCAGAACGTGCCACGCCGCCTGGATAGACTTTGTTCATCTCTTTACAGTTGGCGAATGTCACTACTTTCGGATTTGCCGCTTTGACTTGCGGGGATTGAAAGCTGAAGCTGATTGCAATGGTTAAAGATAGCACAATGGTCAATAGTCGTTTCATTATTTAAATCTCTCCTCTAGCTTGTCGGTAAATAACGCCTTCCGTTTGACTAAACCGGAAGGCGTGCTTATCAAGGGGTCACTGGTATTGTATGAGTGACTGTGCCCCGCTTTAATAACCCAACAACGTAATATTCTCCACTGCTGCGGAGGCAATCGTGTTTCTTGCATTGTCGCGAATGTTATTGACAGTGAATGCAGCTTGTTTGGTAACCGGTATTGCAGTAGCTGGAATATGGATTGTGACGGTAACAGCTGTTACTTTACCTGCTGAGCTAGCATTCGTTGTCACATGAGAGCCGTATGGTAATGAATTCCCATCCCACGTATAGTTTTCAATTTGTTGCACAGATTCCAAGTTTACTCCGCTATCATAGTCCGTCACTACGTACGTCACTGTTTGGAAGTCTTTGTTTGCCGATGTAACGCTTTTAATGGAACTAACGACTGGGCGTGTAGTATCTGACGATAAGTCATTTTGAACGTCAAACGCCTGTATATCGATAGCATTTGGGTTCGGTGTACCAGCCTTATCCGTTACGGTATTAGCTGGTAAGTGCAATTGATATGCGCCATCGACTAGATACTCTGAAATGACTAACGTATTATCGGCAATTACTCGATTTGTATTGGTTAGAGTAATTTGTCTAGGTGCTCCCGTCTTTTTATCAATGACGGTTACAGTATTTAGTCGACCTAATGCAATGTCTTCCGTAAAGGTAACAATCATTTTACCGTCTCTATACTCAACTGAAGTCATCACTGGCGGAGTTGTATCTTTGCTCAGTGTCACATTAGAAGAATAAAGTGCTGTGCTGTTACCAACAATATCCTTGACGTCCGCGTCAATAAATAGCACTGCAGTGTAAATATTTGCGCTAGGTATTCCTGTGCCTGTTAAAATAACCGTATTAGCATTAGCACCTGCTGTCGCAGTCAAGTTCAACGATTTATTTGAATAGACGAGGCGAGCTTTTCCAGCAAACGATGCTACATTCATATTTTTATCGTAAATGACTTCTACTTTGTTTTCGCCTAAAATGTTTACCTTGGTCACGATAGGTGCCACTGTATCAGCGGAAACCGTAATTGCCGCTTCTGATGGATTGGGTGCTAGTAGGTTTTGGTTAAAGTCCTTCACATTTAGCATTTTGATTATAGCAGTTGCTCCCGCCGCCACATTTTTGTTGGACGTAATATCCAAGCGATTCGGATTCGATGGATTGCTAGACACGGTCGCTACACCATTATCGACATACGCAATGACCCCTGCTGCACTTACGGGCTCATCGAAAAAGATAGCAAATGTATTTGTCGATACTTTGGCTACTGCTGATCCCGAAACAATTCTCGGCGCTACTTTATCATTCGCTTTGATGATTGCTGTATAGTCGTCGAATTTCCCACCCGCTACGGATTGGATAGCATTGGTTGACTTGAATGCATATTCTCCGTCAAAAATCCAATTGGCCGTAATCGTTAACGTTTTCCCATCATCAGATAGCGAGCCTTTTAGTTGGCCTGGGTTCACTGTCGCCCCAGAAACCATTGTGAATGAAATATTTTGCACTTCATTCGAAGAATTTAAAACGCTCGATTTTGTAACAGGTGTTGCAAATTTAACAGCCACTTGTTTAGCATTCAAAGCCGTCACTTCTGTCACAAAACGATCGTCTGCTGCATTATTAAATGTCATCGTAATCATTTTGTCGACTTTCGCTTCACCTTTTGTCAGTGTGACAACGTAATTTCCAGCAGTCGCGCTAGCTGCAACGGTTGCTTTGACATCTTTTTCAGTGATTTGGGAAGTGACATATGTTTGGACTGCCGCAAGCTTGTTGGCGTCTGTTGCACTATTCCCGAGTGAAACAGTGACTGCCCCTCCTGTTAACTTGATAGCAGCTGCTTCTACTGACGCCTTATCTAGTTCACTCTGCTTCGGCACTGCGGCAGCTTCACTTCTCAGGACGAATGCTACCATTTGTCCGCGTGTAACAAGTGCATTCGGTGAAAACGTTGTAGACGTAGTACCTGTTGTGATTTTGTTTGTATAAAGTGTTCGTACAAATTCAATATGCCATTGTCGCTCATTGATATCCTTAAATGGCAGGTTGATAAACCCTGCATCTCCAAATTCAAAGCCGAGGACAAGGATTTTTGCCATTTGCGCCCTTGATAGGTTGTCCGTAGGTTTAAACGTCTTATCTTCATACCCTGAAATGATGCCCGCTTCTACTAGCGCTGCAATGTATTTATAGTTTGGATTGGTTTTGCTAACATCTTTAAATCCCGGATCCTTCACATTGTCCAAATCTAGTTCCAATACGAGTGCTAACAGCTTTGCAGCATCTTGACGCGTAATCGCTTGTCCCTGTCTAAATGTACCATCTGGGAAACCGCTAATCATATTTTTGGCGGTATAGTTCATAATCGCATCATAGTGGCTCGTTTTTTGCGTAACATCAGAAAACGTAGGTGCCGCTTCGGTATAGACCGGTGCAGCCGCAACAAATGCGCCTGTTGCAATTGCTGTAGCCAATGTAGCTTTGAATATTTTCTCAGAACTTAACTTTTTCATCTCCATACCTCCATTTGTAGTAGTCGCCTTTTGATATTCCCTATCCATCTAGTAAACTAGTAAAAGGGTAAATCATTACTACTATCAGTATAATTTAACTGGAATTTTTGTGCAACTCGTTCCATTTATAGTCTTGCGGAAGTTATTGGCGAACTATGACTTTTTCATGAAATTACTGTCAGATAGCAAAGGTCCTCTCATTTTAAAAATCTATCGCCCACTTACCTAACATTTCTGACGTTTACTCCGATATACTAACTATAAACCTACTACTATACATAGCTAGTTGCTGCTAGTAGAATTCTTCACACTGGAGGTTACACCGTTGTTTAAAAACTATGCTTTTGTCATTGCTTTTTTCGTATTGCTATTTTCAAGCTTTTGGCTAGCCCATCCAGCCTCGGCTAATTCACCCGTCAACGGGACATTCGTCAACGTTACATATGATGAAATACAAAGCGACAAAAATGGAACAGAAAAAAAATTGAGTACAGTCACCATCAAAAACGAACAAGGTCAGACGATGACATTATCGATTGACAAGTACGCAACACTTTCCGTCGATTCCGTTTCGACAACTATCGATGCATTTAAGTATGGGATGGAAGTCGAAGTAGATGTCAATTCACGTCGGGTAAAAGCGATGCGTGGTTCAACAGGGACTGCTCCTGGGAAGATTGAACATCGTGATAAAGTCGTCATCGGAACGGTCAATCAGTTGGACCCAAACGGTACGTTTTTGTCGATTCGACTCGATAACGGGCAGTCGAAAACTTATTATTTGAATACCCAAACTGAAATTTCAAAAGGCACTACGTTTGTAGACTTAAGCGTGTTATACGAAGGAGATCGCGTAAAACTGACTTTCTCCGAATATAATACGAACTCCATTCGCTCCATTGACATTATTGTACAAGGCATCAAAGTTGAATCCCTCTATAAAGGGACGATTCAGCGCATTGAGCCAACAGCGAACAAAGTCATTCTCAAAGATGAACAAAAGTTTTTGGATTGGAGATGGCAGCCAAATACAACACTGGGCGCCAATGGCTATAACAATAGTAGCTACCAATACTCAGCCAAAACACCGATTTATGTAGGCACAAAACTCATTCAAGCAGATCGACTGCGACAATATGCCAATCATGACGTTTATTTTGTAACGGTTAATAAAGCCGGTAAAGAAGTCATTGAAAAAATGGTCATTAAGCAAAAAAGCGAACGCACTTTTTATGAACCGATGACGTCCATCAACACGTCTTCTAACATAATCGGTCTCCAAAAAGCAGGAGCCATCCGTTATCATGATGGCACGATTTTAATTCGAAATGGTCGTTTGGTAGACCCGAATAGTTTACTAGCTAGCGGGACTGCTTTTGTCGTAACAGAAGGCAACAAGCCAAACCAGTTCGCCAATGTGGTGCATATTTCAAATGATGGCTTCCAAAGCCCGAATTTAATTGATCATGGCATCTATTTCGGTCGAATTCAGACTGCGAATAGCTACAAGCTGACGCTGAACAACGCCATGCTGTTATCAAAAAATAATTACTGGGAACGCGAATCATTGCCGACGCTATCATTTAGCAACGATACAGTAGCTGTTGAAGATTCAAGAGGTTCCGTACTGACCATTATTCCGCAACAGGACGAAATGAAGAAATATGCTGGGAAATACGGGTACTTCTATGTAGAAAACAATCAAATCGTTGCAGCCCATATCCTTGCATCAACTGCCCCAACAGCAGCAATCGTCTCTGTTGGACGAATTGAAGGCATTACGCAAACCAATCCTGCCATTATCCGCATCCGCAATGTTAGCCAGTGGCAAGATGGCATGTGGAAAACAGCTGGGAATATTTCGAGTATGAATATCGAACAAGCAACGATTATTAAAGACGGTAAAGTCATTTCTGTAAAAGATTTACGTGTCAACGACCGATTGTATCTGCTCCATGAATCGAAAGTAAAAGGTCGTATTCTGTTAGTCAATTAAATTGTGTGGAATTGAGTGGGTGTTCATCGCCCACTCCCACTAGAAAAGGATGATTCCAATTACTAGTTTACAATTCATCAAAAAACAAGCGATCATTGGTACCGCATTGACGCTGTCGTTGTTGCTTCTTGCACCTCAAGCCGAGGCAAAGCCCATTGATTTTAACGGCGGCGTCCAAAATGAGTATGAATATGAAGAAGTATTCTTTTTAACAGGCTACCCTACCCGATTTAAAGGAAAAGCAACTGTTTCCGAAAAAGAAAGTAAAGGCATACTGACCTCTACTTACAAAGTGACCTTAACAAATCCAGCGGGCGACAAATTGACCCGTAACTCTGTCTATGTAGCTAAATTGGACAATCGTGAAGACAAAGGGCAAACAACTGCCCAAACATCCATTAAAAGTTTTTCCGAAAAAGTCACGGTCGGTACAACAACTTTTATATTAGATGACTACCAGTTTTCGCAAGGGGCTGTCAGCGATAATCGCCCTGCTTCTGACTACTATTCTGGCAACATTGTGGGTCGCAAAATTTATAAAGTAACATCAAAAGATAAAACAAAGAAGCCTGAAGACATTACTGTTCATATTAGCGGT
Source organism: Sporosarcina sp. YIM B06819 (assembly GCF_033485175.1). Lineage (NCBI taxonomy): Bacteria > Bacillati > Bacillota > Bacilli > Caryophanales > Caryophanaceae > Sporosarcina > Sporosarcina sp. YIM B06819. The sequence goes on from NZ_JAWLIQ010000031.1 coordinate 34,369, forward strand.
CGCAATATGGGCTATGAAAACTTCTGGGGTGCTACAGAAACACAGCTTATAGACAATGAAATTGTGACGCAATATGGACAGGGATTTGTGACAAGCAGAGTGTCTGATAGCAAATCCAAAACATTACAATACGAGCCGCATACACCTTCCTTATCTAGCTTTACAGGCGGACATGCTGTCATCAGCAAGTCCAATATGATTAGTGAATATACGTTTGACATCCCTTACGGCGCCGGAAAAGGAAAGATAGATTTATCCCAAGAAAATGTCCCTAAAATTGAACGACTCATCGTGCCAAAGTTCCGTGACTTATCAACACATTGGGCGAAAGATAATATCGAACGCTTATATTCCTTAGGTGTGTTTGATGAAAATTCACAATTTTTCTCACCCAACACACCTATGCAACGCTATCAGTTTACAGTCGGCGTCCTAAAAGCCGTTGACATTCGAGTACTCGAGCAGCCTAAAAAAAGCAGGGTACCTAAACAAGCGATCTTCAACGATTTAAACCCAAAAGACCCTGACTATCCTTATATCGAAAGTGCTGTACAAAAAGGGATTATTAATGGGGTAACGCCTGATCGATTCAATCCTGATGGACCTATTACAAGAGCGCAAGGTGTAGCTATTCTTATCCGTGCGCTTGGCATGGAAGGACGAGCACCAAGTCCAGGTTACCGCACCAATTACGTCGATAATCATAAAATTCCTAGCTGGGCGAAAGACAGCGTATATGTAGCTACTGAACTCGGATTTGTCACAGGCGATCACCTCAATCGCTTTAATCCTAATGAACCGCTAACGAGAGCGCAGGCATCTGCACTTCTTGTACGCTTCCTCGACTTTTTGGAAAGTGATTTAAAACAAAACTATCGTGATGATACACTCTTTTTTGATTAAGGAAAGGACGACGGTACATGACTCGACTAACCAAAAGGGCCACTACCCTTTTCTTGATACTCGCAATGATGATAGTAGCTGTTCCTATTCTTGTGAGTGCAGCAAGCCCATTTAAAGATGTCAAAAAGACTCACCCAGCCTACTCCTCCATTGAATGGGCTTATAAAGAAGGCATTACCACCGGTTCTACATTTGCACCGGATAGCAAAGTAACTGAAGCACAATTTGTAGACATGCTCATTCGATTGGATTGTTTAGCAGCAGATTCTGTTAAAGCATCTACTGCCAGCAATTATCGTTATTTAAAAAGCAAAAATATTCCTGTCAATGGTGTGAGCAATATGAAAGCGCGGGATTTACCGATTACCAAAGGGCAGGTTGCACGTATTGCGGCTGCCTACCGTGGGGTCGATGTAAGTGAAACACGTGCTGTTCAGTATATGTATGTCAATGATTTAGCAAATGGCGCCACCGGCAAAAATGATTACAAGGACTATGGGGCCAATCTTTCCATGACGCGTGCAGATGCGGTTGTGTTTTTACAACGCCTGTCAAACTCAGGGGACTGCGAAATGATTGGGCTTAGTAAACGGGCAACAGGTAGTGACGACAAGACAATCACACTTCCAGCCGGATTCCTTGGCACTGGAACGGTGACATTTAAACCACCAACTGCGGGGAAACAACCGACAGTTGTCACACAGCCGACTGTTCCTCCTGTGTCAAATGCAACTGTCGATATTGATGTTGATAAATCGACACTGATTGCGAATGGGGTTGATTCGACATTTGTGACGGTGTCATTGAAAGGTTGTACGAACGGCGGGACAATCGACTACAGCGATTCCATGTCATTCTCCGTTAAATCAGCACTTGGCGCAAAGATTGAGAGTGGGCAGACTTATATTCCGCTGAAGTATGATTTGAAGGAAGCGATAGCGAGTGCTGAGGCAGCCGAGGCTAGCTTAGTAGCGGCGAAAAATAAAGTCGATTTGGCAAATGTTAATTTGAAATATTGGCAATCTGTATTAAATAAGCCCATTGGTCCGATTGGCGGAAACATTGTGGGTACTATACAAGACGTTTTACAAGCGCAGGAAGATTTAATCGAAGCACAACGCCTAGCCACTATCGCCGAAAATCAAGCGGTAGCTGCACGAGCCTACTTGGCAGCAGCCCAGGCTGAGGAGAATAATAGACCGAGTGGCACAAGTCTTGCAAACATGACAGATGGGCCCGATATGATTGTCAAAGTCACTGCACCTGAATCTAGCCAATATCGCATGGACACACTGACATTCCAGTTGAATCAGTCTAATATAGACTGCGATAATAGGCCGATTACAGTTCACTTGGGCTATGCGCCACAAGCAGAATTACGGCTTGAAGTCATCCCTGGCAAAACTGCATTCAATGGTACGCTACCCGCTAACGGAGCAACAGCCACTTTGAAAGCAACAGTTGTCGCTCCCGGTGGACAGACTATTGAGGGCTACACGGGACGCGTTCGATTCCGTTCCACCCATGGTACTACGTTATCAAATGAGTATGTGTCGTTTGTAAATGGAGTAGCGTCGACAACCATCATCTCTCCAAACACGACCTACTCGATTATGGATGAAATCAGTGCGGAATTCGATGTAGTGGATCCAACATATAGAGATGTACTGTCCTCTGTCGCCAACACAACACATTATTTACAAGTACTTTATGAGCCTACGCTCCGAGCGGATACAACTTGTAGCTCGACAGTGCCAGAAATCGCGTTCATCATCGACTCGTCTGGCAGTATGCGAAGTAGCGATCCAAGTTATGCACGTGTGACGAAATCACGCGAGCTTATGTTGGCTCTCAATGTACCAAAAAATGTTGCAGCACAATTTAATACAAGTGGTAGATTGTTACATCCAGTCGCTGATACAGCGGCAATCGTGGAGCCGACATTGATTAAAGTAGGTCAATCGGGTGGTACGAATATTTTAAGCGGATTGAAAACGGCATTCGGCAAATTCACCACTGGCAATTCACCGAAAGTCGCGATCCTACTTACTGACGGCAAATCTAATGCAACACAAACGTTAAGCATAATTGCCGAAGCCAAACAAAGAAACATCAAAATTTACACCATCGGCTTGGGCAATAAAAAGCAGTTAAACGAAGCGCTATTGCAACAAATCGCCAAGGATACAGGAGGTCATTATTATCATGTAGCACAAAGCAGTGAATTGGGTGTAGCCTACCAGAACATTCTATCTGCCATTACATGCGACATCCCAGCTGGTCCAGCTTGTGCGCTATCAAGCCAATTATTCACATCACCAACACTCGAAACAATTGGCAAAGACTTTTTCATGAATACGTACGTCAACAACAATTGCGGGCAAATCACCCGCGTCGTCCTACGCTTCAATTCATCTGAAGGAAACATCGATTATGAATTAGCCAATCGAAATGCCGCCCAAGGCTACTTCGCGCTCCAAAAAGGAACTCATGAAATCCACAACTTCCACCTGTTGCAGGAAGGTCTCTTCCTTGCCTACAATGCGAAAGGTGAGCTAGTTGGCGAAAAACGTGTATGGATGGTAAGACGATAGTAATGAAAAAAGTAGTACAGACCGATTGGTTTGTACTACTTTTTTTGTTGTTTAGTATTGCGGGGGGAGGGCGTTGTTTAGTTTGGGGCGAGCGTTGTTTAGTTTGCGCGGAACGTTGCTTACTTCGTGCCGAACGTTGTCTACTTCGGGGCTTTCGTTGCTTAGTTTGTCGGAAA
>NZ_JAWLIQ010000032.1:0-37450 GCF_033485175.1 Sporosarcina sp. YIM B06819
AAAAAGATGACCCCGGAACAATACCGAAGTCACCTCTTGGGTGCATAGAATAAAACGTCGTTTTTTTTAACTGTCCATTAAATGGGGCTCAGTTCATATAAGGTATAGTGGTTTTATTATGTTTGTAATTAACGGAGGAAATGTTATGAGATTGAATCAATATATTAGTTCAGCGGGATTTTGTTCGAGGCGCAAGGTCGATAAGCTGATTAAAGAGGGGAAAGTGACGGTCAACGGAGAGCAGATTTCACTTGGTCATGTGATGAGTGAAGGGGACCGCGTTGAGGTAGACGGTCAGTTGATTGAAGCAAATAAAAATGATATTTATATTATGCTCAATAAACCACCTGGTGTGACGTGCACGGCGGCTAAGGGAATTGAAGGAAATATTATTGATTTTGTTAATTATCCGGAACGTATTTTTCCTGTTGGACGACTTGATAAGCAATCGGAGGGTTTAATTTTACTGACAAATGACGGTAGCATTGTGAATGAGCTTTTAAAGGAAGAAAATGAGCATGAAAAAGATTATATTGTGACGGTCGATAAAAAAATAACTGCCAAATTTATAGAAGATATGGCGAGCGGTGTTGACATTTATAATCCTAGAAAAAAGGACAATGTTCAAACAAAGCCTTGCCGAGTCGTTCAACTAGATGATTATCGTTTTAAAATTACGTTATCACAAGGATTAAATCGACAAATTCGGCGCATGTGTCGACGTTTTCAATACACAGTCACACGGTTGCAGCGTGTGAGAATTAAAAATCTTCCGCTCGGCACGCTAGCACTTGGTGAGTGGCGTCCATTGACACCAGAAGAAATAGCTAAGTTGAAATAAAAAATACAGGAGTGTCTTTACTCCATTTGGACATACTACAATGTGAATTGAAATGTCTACATGGAGGTGAAGCGCATGGCGAAAAATAATAATGCAGATAAAGGTAAGAAAGCAAATAGTGTAACGCCGCAAGGATATACAGATACGGAATTCGCGGAGGCACCAAAAAGTAAATTAGAAAACGCAGCTAAAAAGAAAAACACTAAATAGGTTAGTGATTGCAGTGCTATTCGATAAATAAGACAGGAAGGAGCGTGTATGCATGGCTGGGAAAAAAACTCCGCATAAACAAATGACCGATAAAAATAATGGGTTGTCTTCAGCACAAGAAGTACTATACCAAGAAGAGTTTAAAAAAGCTGATCAGGTCGCTAAAAACGAAAAGAATTTCAAAAAATAGGAAGAAGAGCCAAGCACTGAATGGTTTAGGTGCTTGGTGTTTTTCAGTTTAATACGTGAATTGACCAGTTGTAGCTAAAGTTATATAATTAAGTATGGTTTAACGTTAAAGACAAGGCCGAATTGTCCGCTGAAACAGCGGTTTTCGGCTATTTTTTGTTTGATTTATTTTAATAAAGTCATTTGGAGAAATAATACATGTCTATTATACTAACGAAATAATTAGGAATAACCGCGAGTAAGTTACTGATTTTTGCGAAAAAGATAAAAATACACAGGGTTATTTTTCCAGAGAATTTGGTGAGGAGGGGAAATAATATGTCGACAAGAGAAGTTAAAAAAGTTTCTGCTAGTAAACAGGTTTTGGATGAAAGTGCTGTATTAGCGGCCATTGAAAGTTCACTTGCAATGATAGAGTTCAATCCCCAAGGAAGGGTACTTTGGGCTAATTATAACTTTGCAAAAACAGTAGAATATGAAGTTTCTGAGATGCCAAATCTTACGCATAAACAATTTTGCACAAATGAATTTGTTGAAAGTAAGGAATATGAAGCCTTTTGGAAAAATTTACGACTAGGAAAAAGCTTTCAGGAAAAAATTCAACGTGTAACTAAAACGGGGCGCCTAATTTGGCTTGAAGCTACTTATACTCCTGTTTTCGATGCTCTTGGAAAAGTAGAAGCTGTCGTTAAAATAGCAACAGATATTACAAAACGTGAAAACAATACAATAGAAATTGCTTATCAGTTACAAAAAATGTCTACTGAATTACTTGATCGGGCAGAACAGGGGATATTTAGAAGTGGAGAAATCTTCTCTGCAAATCAAAAGCTTGTGTCTGAGTCAGAAGAAAGCTTGAAAGTTTTGGAGTCATTAAAGCAGCAAGCAATCTCCATTGAAAACATTACAAAAACGATTCGTGACATTGCGTCACAAACGAATCTATTGGCTTTAAATGCAGCAATTGAGGCCGCGCATGCAGGTGAACATGGAAGAAGTTTTAATGTTGTTGCAAGCGAGGTTCGTAAACTAGCAAATCGAGTACAAGACTCTATCCAAGATGTTACATCTCATATAGATGGAATTACAGGTGAGATTATGAAAATAAGTGATGTCGCACAGCGATCACAATTAGGCATTAGCAGTAGTCAGGAACTTATTGAAAAGGCTATAAACGAGTTTAGGGGAATTGGGACTGCTGCACATCAACTAGACTCGCAAGCAAAAGCGTTCAAGGATATGTTATAATAACGGTAGAAATGATTAAATTCCGAATAATTAGTGTTCCGAAAAATTCCGCACCCTAAAAATAAGGGTATGGTTTTTTTTTTTTTTTGTATCATCTCCATTTTGGGTATAACAACCGTCAACGGGATTGGTCTAAAAAGCTCCTAAGATTTATACGTCAGTTGACCAGATAAAAAGAAAGTTATATAATGAATACTATTCGTTCGATAATAGAGTGCATGGTGTGTTCTTATTCTATTGAAACGATCGAAAATAGAACGCTTCAATAGAAAAGGGGATATTTCATTTGTTGCATTATGAAACGCATCTTCTAAGTCCTAAGCATGAATGGGTCGTATTCCTCCATGGATTGGGTGGAAATTCAAATATATGGTACAGGCAAGTTAGAGAATTTAAGAAACATTTCAATCTTCTTTTTATTGATTTAAGGGATCATGGAGGATCGGCGAATTATGACCCTGCCACGTTGACCTATACACCTGAAATGTTGAGCAAGGATGTTGTGCAGGTGTTAGATGGATTGTCTATTGAAAAAGCCCATTTTGCTGGGATTAGTCTAGGCTCTGTCGTCTTACACGCTTTGCATATTCATGCGCCCGAACGCATAAAAAGCATGATTCTAGGTGGAGCAATTATTCGACTAACCCGTGTGGCTAGAGCCATATTGAGAACGGGGAATCTGCTAAAAGATGTAGTACCCTATATGTGGTTATATAAAACTTTTGCGCTCATTTTAATGCCCAAAGCCCATCATAAGAAGTCGAGAGATGTCTTCATTCAGGAGGCAAAGAAGCTGAGTCAAAAGGGGTTCATTAAGTGGTATCGATTTGCAGGGAAGGCCTGCAAAATCTATCCGCAAATAGATACTGAAAAAAATGTTATCCCCAAACTGTATATTATGGGTGATCAAGACTATATGTTTTTAGGTCCTGTCAAAGAAGATACAGTGGTAGATAAAGCTGCAAGTCTACATATTATTGAGGCATGTGGCCATGTTTGTAATATTGAAAAGTATAAGGAATTCAATCAAACAGCTATTCAGTTTTTCAAAGACCAAGAAGTATTGCCAAGTACTGTTTCGATTGAAAAATCTACTTTTATCAAATTAAATAAAATGAAAACCAGCCTACATGTATAATAGGCTGGTTTTTTTTACTTTATTTCTATTTCAGGAAACGTAATGACTAACCGTCCATCTATATTGACGACTTCAATAAGCGAGTCATTAAAAAGATAAGGCGTATCATTGCTGTCTTGTGGTGTTATTTTTTCATAGATATTTTTTACGGATAATACGGGAAACGTCACTGGAATATAGCGACCTTTGCTTAGTGTCTTCATATTGCCCATTAAAAAGACTTCTTTGCTAGAAGCTGCAAAACTTAAGTGGCCAACTTCTTTGTTCAATTTTCCAGAGACCAAAGCCACGCTTTGCAATAAAGAAATGATACATAAAATGAAATCATTAATGATTTCATTCGATAACTTGTTAAAACCGTAATTAACCAATAGCGTATTAAAGCCTGTTCTGATGTCTTTAAATGAAAATAAGTCTTCGATTTTCTTTCTGCTCTTCAACTTTTCTAAATTAGTAATAATGTGCTTACATTCTTCGAGGTAGTCTTTGACATAGCCTGTATTATTTTCCCTATGTAGTAGAAAATCACTAAGTTCTTGAATCACTTTATTGTCATGGGCGTCTTTTTTGACGATCATTAAAAAGCTATACAGGTCTTTTTCATCAAAAGTTCTTTCCGTAAATTTGGTATAATAGTATGTAATTAGCTGTTGTTGTTTTTTATCCACAATATTCGCTCCTAGTTATGTATTCAAAGATCTATTTTTTTATCATACCATGGCAAGCGGCCAAAATCACGGGACATTCCATTCGAAATACACTATAATAGGAACATGAGCTTGTATATACGAAACAGATAACACAATACAGAGTCAGTCATCTCGAATTACAAGGGATACTGACTCCTATTCATTTGTAGAAAGAAGGTATTCCTGTGACCCAACAATCAACAAAACAAAAAGTAATGCGCTGTGGCCTTGGTGTGACAGATAACGCACGTAAAGGAATGGCGCAATTTGTTAAGGGCGAACATGCCCTTTTTGCGTTGCAGGATGCTTTTGATATTTATATTGAGAAACGACCGAATAATAAACAAGGCAATATGTCCTTTTCATTTTTCTTTGATAACGATACGAATGAAGTGCTAGCAAAGCGGCTACAAGGTAAGGTTGCTGTGATGGAATGCGTCTATCAGCATGATGGTTTTTTGGCGACGGGCTTTCATGTGAGGGGACGAAAAGAAGTTGTACGCACCAATCGTCGTTTGCCAACTCGTTTAAAGTTTCAACTGGGCCGTAATACTGGGGCGACAATGCCAGTGGACTTATATACGAGTCTTCGGGAGTTGCCTATTGCAGAAGAACGCTCTGATTATGTCAAGAAGAGAATTTCTAGCTGGGAAGGTTATTTGCGGATACAGGAACGCAATGCAGATGTCGCGGATGTGACGTCGGCTTTTTCGCGTGCGACTTTTAGTGAGGATTTTAGCAAGCTGCGCCTTGTTTGTAGTGACTTAAAAGGACCTGATTGGCAGGCGATTAAAGGCTTTAGTGCTAAGATGGCAGGGACGTCACAGGATATCGGGAATGTTCTGAATGCCAATCGCTCTAAAGGCTTGGTTGAGATTGAACTGAATCGTCATTTCAAAGAGATGGCTAGACAGCATAAATGGCAACCGAAATCGTTTAAGGAAGTGACGTTTAGTAACTTTTTGGAGCTTAGCCAGGTAAGGAGACTACGCAAGGGCTTTAAAGATTTACAAGATGGTCTGGCAGCGAATGCCAATTTAGAAAAGGTTTTATTTGAAGAACGACCTACCGTTCGTATATCCAAGAACCAACAGCAACTCGTCTTTCATAATGAGTTAAACAAATTCCAAAAGGAAGCCGTCACGGGAGCTATGACTTCCCATGATCTCTATGTCATTCAAGGACCTCCTGGAACAGGGAAAACAACCGTTATTTCTGAAATTTGTCACCAAAATGTGAAGGCGGGGCTACGCACACTCGTCGCTTCTCAAGCTAATTTAGCGGTCGATAATGCACTTGGGCGTTTATTGTCACATCAGGATATTCGAATTTTGCGCTATGGACGAACTGAGAGTATTGAAGAGGAAGGCAAAAAGTTTATCGAAGAAAATGTGGCGCTTAATTGGAAAAACCAAACCTTAGCGGCGGTCAATGAACAACTACAATCGCATAGCACGAGGGCGGTGCAATTGGAAGCGGATATTGAGCGTTGTGAAGTACAGCAGGAAGAATTACAACAGGAATTGGCGACATTAGCCGAAAAAATGAAGTTGAAACAGGTAGCCGAAGTTGAACAGCAAACACTTTCTGAAGATGTTAGCAAGCTGACGGCCAAAATGGAAATTATTACAACTGAACGTGAGAGCCTGTTGCAGCACCAAGCCGAAATGCAACAAAAAGCGGCTGTGTTAACAGAGGAAATCGAGCGAATTGAGCAGCTTCTTCAATCAAAAAAAATAAGTTCCCAAACTGTCGATCAAATGGAACTCCTACAACAAGAGCTTGTGAAACTGCGTGGTAACATCAGCTATCGTCAAACATTGCGCCAAATTGGTGAAGCCCTCCAGTCGCTTGAAATGACTGGGCGAGAGCTTGAAGTGAAGCATAAAAAAATAGACGAGTACCGGTATTTTGTAAAAGAAATTGAAACGTTAACCAAATTAGCAGACTTGAAAGATCGACTAGCTGGTGCAGGTATGGAAGTGCCAGTTGGGACCAATCAAAAAATAACTGAACTAAATCGGCTACTTGTTGAGATTAAATCCAATCAATCAACAGATGGCTACATGGATTGGGCGGAACTAGGCGTTCGATTGTCTACTGCGATTAACAAAATGGAAAATCTATTAAGGGAGCATGGATTTCTCAAGCATTCGGGTGAGAAAACGGTACGTCGTAATTATACATCAGTGGCTGAAATTAATGGGTTAATTGACAATATCGCACGATTCATAGTGGCGTCGACGACTAAGCAGAGTTTAGCTATTAAAAGTTATTCAGCTGAAAAATATGAAAACCTTGAAAAAATTGCGATTGCTTTGCATATGTTGCGCCAGCAAAAAAGTTTTACAACGATGCAAATGGCAAGCTTTGAAAAACAAAATGGGCTTCTTGCCCAATCGAAAGCGTTATTTACCGCAATTCGACTGGAAATCGTTAACGATGTGAATCAATCCATTTCAGAAATCGAGCGAGAGCTAACAGTCCTGCAACAGCATTATGGTAATCGCCAACTGGAGCTCACTAATCTTCAGCAAACGAGTTCAAAATTGTTGGAGCAGCTGGGCACTGTCGATGAAACAGTCGTACTAAGTGATATGAAGGCACAATTGGCTGACAAAGAAAAAGTGTATGCTGATTACGAACAAATGAAGAAATTGCTGGAGACATATACAGCGGAGTTGCAGCATCAGCAAACTGCGGCTCAACAAGCTAATGAAGAGATGCACAAAAATTCTTTGGCGTTACAGGTGTCAGCGAAGGAAGAAGAAAGACTGAGTGAGGAATTGCTCGAAATGCAACAGCGACTCGCGGTATTGGCAGAGCTACTGAAAGAACAGCCCGAAGTGGAACATCGCCAAGTACTTGCGATATTGGATGCATTGCGGACAGAGCTTAAGGGACTGAAAAAAGACCAACAACGTTTACCGATTACACAAGCCATTCAACAACAATGGCTGTCATTGCTGACGGAAGCCAACGATTATGATTTAGATGAAATTCGAAAATTGTATGTCAAACACGCCAATGTCATTGGTACGACTTGCGTAGCCTCAGCAAGACGTGATTTCATGGAAGAATATCCAACATTCGATGTCGTCATTATTGATGAGGTGTCAAAAGCAACACCTCCGGAGCTACTTCTGCCAATGTTAAAAGGCAAAAAAATCATATTAGTAGGGGATCATCATCAGTTGCCGCCGCTTGTCGGTCAAGAAACACTAGAGGAGTTTCTTGAGGAAATCGATATTCAAGAAGATAAGAAAGAATTTGAAAAACTACTGAATGAGTCATTATTCGAGCGTCTGTTCAGAACATTACCGAAGCAAAATAAGACGATGTTAGGCATTCAGTATCGAATGCATGAAAGCATTATGCAGACAATCACACCTTTTTATGAAGAAGGGGACTATAGTTTGCAATGTGGGTTGACAGATTCTGATACGGTACGTGATCACATGATTGATTCCCACTATATTGGGCGAAAAGATCATCTTCTTTGGTTTGATATGCCCAATAAACCGGCGTATTTTGAGGAGAAGGTTAAGGGAGGTACAAGTCGTTTTAACCAAGCCGAGTTGACGATGGTCAAAAATCTTCTAGTTGATTTGGAACAAGCTACTGAAAAGGCCAAGAACGAAGGTAAAATGAAACCGGAAGATAAAAAAAGTGTTGGCGTCATTAGTTACTACGGGGAACAGGTCAAGCGCATTGATCGCTTAATTCAACAGGACTTAATGCCACACCATTTGCATTGTCGAACGGGATCCGTAGATAAGTTTCAAGGAATGGAAATGGACATTATTATTTTAAGCTTCGTACGGAATCACGGAGAAAAGGGGGGCGACATTGGGTTTGCACGCGATTACAGGCGGCTAAATGTGGCGCTATCGCGGGCGCGTGAGCTGCTCATTATTATAGGAAGTTCAGAAATGTTTACCGTGAAGACAAAGCATCCAAGTTCGCGGGCAATGTATGGACGTCTGTTAGCGGATGTAAAGAGGAAAAATGGCTTTAGGCCCTATGAAGGAAAGTGAAAAAACGCCAAGCTCTTGAATGATGCATTCGAGAAATTGGCGTTTTTTTATAAACAGATAGATTTGACTGAAAGAACATTTGGAATAAATTCAGCCCAGTTATGAATTTCATACGTAGGTTGAATCGCGGTTTCATTGTTCTTCATCTGAGGATTAAACCAACATGTATCGATGCCATAGTTATTGCCACCTTGAATATCCGAAGTAAGCGAATCACCAATCATTAACACACGAGACTTATCAGAGATTTGCAGTTTATCAAACGTATAGTTGAAAATATCGACGTGTGGTTTTTGACTACCTGCCTCCTCTGATGTAAGTATTGCTTCGAATGACTGTGCGAAAATAGAGCCGTTCATGCGGGCATGTTGTACATCTTTAAAGCCATTGGTAAGCAATGCGAGTCTGTAACCCGCAAGTCCTGCCATCATGTCTTGTACACCATCAATGATATGAATTTCTTGACCTAAATTTTCAAGATAGGCTTCTCCGAAAATAGCAGCATCGATCGTCAGCTCGTGCTGTAAAAATAATCGCTTAAATCGCTCGACCCTAAGCTTGGCTAATGTGATATTACCTTGCTCTAAATCATTCCAAAGTACATGACTAATTTCCTTGTAACCCGTTATGTATTCATTAAATCCATTCGGTAGACCAAATGCTTGAAACGTCTTCGTAAGAGCATGCATCTCTGATAATCTGAAATCAAATAAAGTGTCATCCAAATCGAATAATAATATGTCATATTTCATCTTTTTTTCATCCTCTTAGTTGTGTAATGTACAGTAAAACCAGTGCCAACGACTGTTCAAAGTCGTTGGCGCTGGTTTTTATTCCGGTTTCGTATGCGTTATGAAATTCCGATAAAATGCGGAAAATGATAAAAAAGCAATGAGTGAGCCAGTTACAATAGGTAGTAAAAATGTGAAGACACAAAAGCTAAAATATAAGATAGCTCCACTGCTGAGCGATAGGATTATTTATATAAATGCAACGATGCTGCTCCAAGCAATCCAGCCTTATTCCCAAGAGTTGCGCTAATAATTTGAACATCAGCAAAACTACTAATGACTAATTGTTTTACTTTTGTAGAAACGGCAGTCACTAGTTGTTCCTGCTCCATCACACCGCCGCCGATAATAATTGCTGGTGGATTAAAGATGTGAATGAGTGAAACAAGTCCGTTTGCCACTTCAAGCACCCAATCATTCAGCACTTGTTCAAGCTGCTGATCACCTTGTTCAAGACCTTCAAAAATCATTCGGCCATTGACATATTTACTATCAAGTTCCATCGCTTTTTTCACCAAAGCCGTTGTAGATCCATACATTTCGTAGCAACCAACACAGCCACAAGTACATTTCTCTCCGCCTGGATGCAGCATTAGATGACCAAATTCACCTGCACAGCCATTCATCCCTTTGTAAACAGTCGAATCAATGACAATGGCACCGCCTATGCCTGTCCCGTAGGTTAAACATAAAAAGTCCTTAAACGCTTGACCAGCCCCAAAATATTTTTCCCCTAAAGCTGCCGAATTGACATCATTTTCAACTTTAACAGGGACTCCAAAACGTTCTTCGAAAATAGCTTTGACTTGCATACCAGTAAAACCAGGGAAGTTATCATTTGCATAAATGATAGACCCTTCTTCGCTGTTTACTTGACCGGCTGTACTAATGCCGATAGCCTCAAAACCAGTATAGGTTTCCGCAATTGCCTCCATTAAATGATCAACCAAGTACTGCCCACCTTGTTTAGCCCCAGACTCAATCTCTTTAAATAAAGAAGTTTGTCCAGTGCTATCTACCATAGACATTTTAATATTTGTACCACCAATATCCACCGCTAAAACGTTCAAATGTATCACCCTTGCTTTCTTTATTTTAATAACTTTGTAAATTAACTTTAACATAAGATTTCGATTCTATCCATCTTGATTTTTGAGGCGGCATGAATGCGTTTCTAGCTTTTCCTTTTTAGTGCGCAGAAAAATTAAGCCCATTAACTCAAAATGAATTAACAGGCTTGTATCTATTTGAAATAAAGAATTACAACGAATCCTCCAGCTAATCTTGTTTGTGTTAAATCATTTTCATCTCAAAAATTCTACAGCCATATGGGTCTATCTGTATCATTGAATCCGTCTGGAAGGTCTGATGAACAGCTTGTGGAATCAGATTGTTATCAAAAGAGTACTCACGAAGTTCTTTTCCAATGAGTTGCGTAATGACTGGAATGGTGAGTGATTTTACGCTATTATTTACGACAATAACAATGCGTTTGTCATCATTATATTTCTCGTAAATAATGCAGTCATTTTCATTGTTTGCATACAAAAATCGGAAGCTACCGCCATTCCCAAAAACAGGCTCTGTTTTACGTAGGTGAATCAATGACCGGACGTAATTCAATAAATCCTCATTTTGCTCCTGATCATCCCAAATCATACATGCACGACAGCCTGGGTCCTGTCCACCGGTCATGCCAATCTCATCCCCATAATAGAGGCAAGGCGTTCCGATAAAGGACAGTTGGAATAGATACAGTAACTTCACTCTGTCAATATTGTCATCAGCCAATGTCAAAATTCGTGGTGTGTCATGGCTGTCCAATAAATTGAATGCCACTTCGTTGACGTTTGCTGGGTACATATGGAGTACCTCTGTGATTGAATGGGCAAAGCTTTCGGCATCTATCACTTTTTTAGCAAAGTAATCAATTGCGCCATTGGTAAATGGATAGTTCATCACAGCGTCAAATTGATCCCCTTGTAACCACGGCATCGAATCATGCCAGATTTCTCCTAAAATATAAGCATCGGGCTTCGCGCGTTTGACAACTTGACGGAATTCACGCCAAAAGGCATGATCGACTTCGTTTGCAACATCCAGACGCCAGCCATCAATATCAAACTCCTCAATCCAATAGCGTGCAACATCTAGTAAATAGGCTTTTACTTCAGCATTTTCAGTGTTTAGTTTCGGCATAGTGTTGACAAATGCAAAAGCATCATAATTAGGCTTTGGCTCTGTCACGATAGGGAAGTCCCAAATGTGGAACCAATCTTTATAGATCGACTTTTCTTGATTTTTTAATACATCCTGGAAAGGTTCGAAATAAAAGCCGCTGTGATTAAAGACAGCGTCAAGCATTATGCGAATGCCTCTAGCGTGACACTCTTTGACAAGTCGGCGAAACGTTTCTTTATCGCCAAACTGTGGATCAATTTCCATGTAATCCATTGTGTCGTATTTATGGTTGGAATGTGCAGCAAATATTGGTGTAAAGTAAATACCGTTTATGCCAAGCTTAACTAAGTAATCAAGGTGATCAATGACTCCCTGAAAATCACCGCCGAAAAAGTTAGTCGTTGTGGGTGCGGTGCTACCCCAAGGTAATGTGTTTTTGGGGTTAATGAGAGCATCGCCATTTGCGAACCGGTCAGGGAAAATTTGATACCAAATTGTATCTTTGACCCATGCAGGTGCATCAAATACATCTACATTATTCAAATAGGGGAAGCAGAAATAATAGGATGTATCACTTGGTTGTACATCAAAAAAGCCGCGCTCTGTATAATAGACAGCTTCGCCGTCATCCATACATTTGAAGCCATAGCGCATACGGCGAAATTCCGGTGAAACCGCAATTTGCCAATAGTCAAATAGTTTGGTAGAACCCATTTTTTTCATTTCAAGTTTCTGGTTAGCCCATTCCCCATCTACCCATTGATAGGGATCCCCATAGATTAATGTAACTGCAGCCACATCATCTTTTTTGGTTTGCAATGCAATATGAAGTGTTTCTTTATCATAGGCATATGCAAAATTATTTTTCGGGCGATGATAAATTGCTTCTTTTAACAAATTGATAGCCTCCTTTTGTACAAACGTTTGCACAAATAATGTGTTACTACGCACTAATTCTATTCAAAGCTAAATCTTTAAATTAACGCCGAAAAAGTCTGATAAGTATAGAAATTAAGCGGATTTAATACGTAATCAGCGTTACTGCTATGATAATAGCAAACTTCGCTTTCGTAAAGCGAAATAAAATAACAATTGAAATTATATTAACTCTATGTATAATGAGAATTATGGAACCAATGCAAACGGTTTCATTGGTTTCGGAAATTTGCGGAGGTGAATGACAAGGGGAGTTCAGGAGTTGGGTTCAATTATGTAATTTATGATCATAAAAACAAAAAGGTGGGGTATTGGTGAAAAACTCTATAAGACTATTATTTGTGATGATGTTGTTAGTTGTACTAGCTGCTTGTAGTAAACCAGGTAGTACTAGTGTGAAAGAGGAGCCGGAGCAGGGCGGGGTTGAAGAGAATAAAGAAAGTACATCAGGTGAAACAGAAGAATTGGTACCTGAAGAAGATGCAGAATTAATCGTATGGTCTAACAGTGAAGGCGAAGAGGGAGAATGGATTCGTTATGTTGCTGAAAAGTTTACTGAGGAATATGGATTCCCGGTTAAAATTGAAGAAGTAGCACATACAGATGCTCCAGGGAAACTTCAAACGGATGGACCGGCCGGTTTAGGTGGGGATGTATTTATGGCACCACACGATCATGTGGGGAATATGAATACTGCCGGTTTAATTTACGAAAATTATTTTGCTGATGAATATAATGAACGCTTCATGGAAAGTGCCATGCAAGGTGTTTCATTTGTTACTGATGGAGAACTGAAAACATATGGTTTCCCTCTAGCAATTGAAACGGTTGCACTTTACCACAACAAAGATTTACTGGACAGCATGGGATTTGAGCCAGCAGCAACAATGGATGAATTGATAGAGCAGTCAAAACAATTTATGGAGAAAAATCCTGGTTCATATGGATTTATGCTTGAGCCTGGAAACTTCTATTTTACACATGCATTTTTAGGTGGCTACGGTGGCTATATATTCGGCAATGATAATACCAATCCAGATGAGCTTGGGTTAAACAATGAAGGTGCGGTTAAAGCTGGTGAATTCATGAAAATGATTCACAATGACCTACTACCAATCAAGAAGGAAGATATTACAGGAGATGTCATTGGTTCATATTTTAACGAAGGAAAGCTCTTGTATAACATGACAGGACCTTGGGCTTTGAAAGGACATCTTGAAGCCGGTGTAAATTTAGGGATAACAACAATGCCGAAGTTGGAAAATGGAGCCGTTCCTACGACGTTTTCTGGTGTCAAAGCGTTGTTTGTAAACTCGTATAGTAAGTATCCGAAAGCAGCGACAACGTTTGCTAAGTTTGCAACAAGCGATGAAATGCTCTTAAAGCGTTATGAAATCACGAATCAGCTTCCACCAGTTATTGCATTGCTCGAAAATAAGGAAATTAAAGAAAACGAATTTAATATTGCTTTCCTAAATCAAGCACAACATGCGATATCTATGCCAAACATTCCGGCAATGGAATTGGTGTGGGGTGGAATGGAAGTAGCATTTACAGCTATTTGGAACGGGTCTGAAGAACCAAAAGCCGCCCTTGATAAAGGCACGGCACAAATACGTGAAGCAATTGATTCCCAAACGAAATAATTGTATGAATGAAAAGCAGAGCTGATACTGAACATAGTGTTGGCTCTTGCTTTAAATGGAGGGATCTATATGAAAAATGTATCGGATGATAGCCCATCTATTCTCAAAAACGAACGAATGACACCTGAAAAATCCTTCTTTACAAAGGCAAAGAAGGCCGCATTATTTTCATTTCTATTTATGGGATTAGGCCAACTATATAACAAGCAATATGTAAAAGGTGTTAGTTTTCTAGTACTTGAATTATATCTGCTATTATTTTGGACAGTTCCTTTCCAATGGGCGATGTGGGGGCTGACAACACTTGGTGAAACGCCGCAAATACAAAAAGGATTTGAAATCGTTCAAGGCGATCACTCAATCTTCTTACTAATAGAAGGAATCTTATTTTTAATTTCTTTCATGCTGTTTCTTTGGTTCTACTACTTTAATATTAGGGATGCCTATAAAGTTGCTACAAAGCGGGAGGAAGGCATTAAACCAAATAATACGAAGGAAATGTTTAAAAATATTTGGGAAAACGGCTTTCCTTATATCCTATTAACACCATCTGTACTGTTCACTTCATTCTTAACTGTTTTACCATTACTATTTGGTGTTTTAATAGCCTTTACAAATTATTCTGCACCTAATTACTTGCCACCAAAAAGTTTAGTAGATTGGGTAGGATTAAATACGTTCATTCAATTATTTCAAATGAAAACATGGAGTACTACATTTTACGGAGTATTTGGTTGGACAGTCATTTGGGCAATACTTGCTACGGTGACAACATTCTTTTTAGGACTAATTTTTGCAGTACTTATCAGTCAAAAAGGCATTAAATATAAAAAGTTTTGGCGCAGTATTTTTATTCTACCTTGGGCAATCCCACAGTTTATATCCATCCTCATTATGAGGAATATATTTAATGGGCAATTTGGTCCGTTAAATCGCTATTTAATGGATTTGGGCATTATTGATACGGCGATTCCTTGGTTATCGGATCCATTGCTGGCAAAGTTCACTCTCGTTGTTGTCAATATGTGGTTTGGCTTTCCATTTTGGATGATTTTAATGAGTGGCGTTATTACAAGTATCGATAAGGAATTATTTGAAGCTGCCCAAGTGGATGGCGCTACATCTGTTCAACGATTTTGGAAAATTACGATGCCTTTAGTTATGTTTTCAACAGCGCCCCTAGCTATTATGTCATTTGCAGGAAACTTCAATAACTTTAATATCATTTACTTAATGACACAGGGTGGTCCAGTAAATATGGACTATAATTATGCTGGCTCGACAGATATTTTGATCAGTTGGATTTATAAACTTACACTTGATAATGGTCAATTTGCGATTGCATCAGTCGTATCCATATTAATTTTCATTATCATTGCAATCTTCTCTATCCTTAACTTCAGAAATACAAAAGCGTTTAAAGAGGAGGATATGATGTCGTGAATAGACTATTTTTTAATCAGAAAATAAGTAATGCATTAATTTATAGCATTTTAATCATTACTGCTATCATTGTATTGTATCCTGTTGTGTGGATCATTACGGGCTCATTGAATCCGGGTAGTTCGTTATTTTCAACAAGGTTAATTCCCGAATCTTTTTCATTCAATCATTATATCTATTTATTTAAAGAAACAAATTATTTAACTTGGTATAAAAACACCTTGAAAATCGCTTTTTGGAATATGATTATCTCCACACTATTAGTTGTTTCCGCTGCCTATGCTTTTTCAAGATTTCGTTTCCCAGGTAGAACGCAAGGGTTAATGGCGATGCTTGTACTACAGATGTTCCCAGGTTTTATGGGAATGATCGCTATCTATATTCTTTTGCTACAAATGGGATTACTCGATAATCATTGGGGCTTAATTTTAGTGTACGCTGGCGGTTCAATTCCATTTGGTGCATGGCTTGTTAAAGGCTATTTCGACGGTCTTCCAAAAAGTCTTGATGAAGCCGCAAAAATGGATGGTGCAGGTCATTTAACGATTTTTTTCAAAGTGATGTTACCTCTATCAAAGCCGATTATTGTTTTTATCGCAATTAATAACTTTATTGGTCCGTGGATGGATTTTATTTTTGCAAGACTCATTCTAAGATCTGGTGAAAAGAAAACACTCGCTGTTGGTTTATTTGAAATGGTTACAGGGCAAGGAAATACAGAGTTTACAACGTTTGCTGCGGGGGCTGTGTTAGTTGCTGTTCCCATTACAATTCTATTCTTTATCTTCCAAGATCATCTTGTTGAAGGGTTAAAGGCCGGTGCGAATAAATAATAGCAAATTACAGTGAATAGTCTTGATTTTGTTGAACTTTTCGAAAACTGGTGCTAGTATAAAACGTATAATTCATGCAACTGAGTGAAGTAAATATGGTGATACTAGTCAATCAAAAAAAAGGATGTAGGTTATGTCAGTAACGATAAAAGATGTTGCAGCGCGGGCGGGGGTTGCCCCATCTACTGTTTCACGTGTGATTTCGGATAGTCCGCATATTAGTGAAAAAACAAAACGAAAAGTTCATAAGATTATGGAAGAAATGGGCTATCATCTAAATTATAATGCACGAAATCTTGCCCAACAGTCGACGAAGACAATTGGAATTGTGATGAAAAACTCTACTGAGGAATCGATGTTTAATACTTTTTTTCCAGAGGTTATTCGTGGAATCAGTGGTCTGTGCAGTAAGTACGATTTCAGTATTAGTTTAACTACTGGGGAGTCTGAGGAAGAAATTTTCAATGATACGGTAAAAATGGTGCGTGGAAAAAGAGTCGATGGCATGATTGTCTTATACTCAAAAAAAGATGATCGAGTGGTTCCTTATTTAATCGAATCGGGTATCCCTTTTGTTGTTATTGGAAAACCCTTAATTGAACCGGGTAAGATTATGTTTGTCGACAATGATAATGTTCAGGCAACAAAAGAAGCTACCGACTATTTACTAAATATTGGACATACCAAAATTGCGTTTATTGGTGAAGACACGGAGTTTGAGGTAGGAGAAGCGCGGTTAAATGGTTTCAGCCAAGCCATGAGGGAGAAGCACCTTGATATCCCTGAACTTTATTTGAAAAACTTACAACCAAATGCTGATCATGGGCAGCAAGTAATCAGTGAACTCATGGAGTTAGCTGATCCGCCTACAGCACTAGTTGTGACAAATGACTTAAACGCGTTAATCCTTTTGACTGCATTGAGTGAGAAGAATATTAAGGTGCCAGAAGACATGAGTCTAATAAGTTTCAATAACTCGATTATATCCAGAATATCGAATCCGCCTTTGACGACTGTCGATACACAAATTTTTCAATTAGGTTATGAGTCTGCAAGTTGTTTGATAGAATTGGTAAAAGATCCTTCGATATTTAAAAAGAGTGTGGTCATACCAACTTCTATTGTGGAAAGAAAATCATGTGTTGCTCCGAGGATTTAATGCAATTACCGAGGGGCTTCAATTTTTTTAGTTGCAAATGCAACCGTTTGCCTAAATTCATGCAAGAAACAACAAAAAGGGAGAGATTTTTAATGAATATTACTGTATGGAACGAAAATCGTCATGAACAAAAAAATCCGGTGGTTGCCGAGATTTATCCGAAAGGAATTCACGGGGCGATTGCAGACTTTTTACAGCAGGACGCTAACCAAGTAACAACAGCAACATTAGACGAACCTGAACATGGCTTAACAGAAGAAGTGTTAAATGCAACGGATGTGCTTGTTTGGTGGGGACATCTTGCGCACGATGAAGTACAAGATGACATTGTGGAAAGAGTGAAGAAGCGTGTATTGGAAGGCATGGGATTGATTGTTTTGCATTCGGCTCACTTCTCAAAAATCTTTAAAACGCTAATGGGTACGACTTGTGACCTGAAATGGCGTGAAGCTGACGAGAAAGAGCGTCTATGGGTAGTGGATCCGAGCCATCCAATTACAGCGGGTATTGGGGAGTATATCGAACTTGAAAAAGAAGAGATGTACGGCGAGCATTTTGATATTCCAGCACCTGAAGAGTTGGTGTTTGTCAGTTGGTTTGAAGGTGGAGAAATCTTTAGAAGTGGTGCAACGTTTAAGCGTGGTAAAGGGAAGATATTCTACTTCCGTCCAGGACATGAAACGTACCCGACCTACTACAATCAAGATGTGCAAACGGTTATTCGTAACGCAGTGAAATGGGCTGTAAACTTGGATACACCTACACCGATTTATGGCAATGCAAAGCCATTAGAGAAAATTGCGAATCATAACGAATAATACTAAGAGGAGTGAAACAAATGACGAAATTACGAGTTGCAGTTATTGGCTGTGGGAGTATTGCAAAATATAGACACTTAGGGGAATATGATAGCCATTCTGCTGTGGAAATTGTAGCGGTTTGTGACATTGTGGAAGAACGAGCACAAGAGGCTGCAGATCAATATGGTGCAACAGCTTATACCGATTATAAAAAGCTGCTTGAAGTTGAAAATGTTGACGCAGTTAGTGTTTGCTTACCAAACTATTTACACGCACCCGTGTCAATTGCCGCTTTAGAGGCAGGTTGTCACGTGTTATGTGAAAAACCAATGGCAACGTCAAAAGAAGAAGCAGAGGCTATGATTGCAGCAGCGAAAAGCAATGATAAAAAGCTAATGATTGCGCATAATCAACGGTTTGTGCCGTCACATGCGAGAGCGAGAGCGTTAATTGCGAGTGGGGAAATCGGCAAAATTTATAGCTTTAGAACGGCTTTTGGACATGGAGGTCCTGAAGGTTGGAGTGTTGACGGAAAAGATAGTTGGTTCTTCAACAAGGAGCAGGCTTTTATTGGTGCAATGGGTGATTTAGGTGTACATAAAGCTGATTTACTCCGTTATTTACTTGGTGAAGAGTTTGTCGAAGTCGCTGGTTTTATCGAAACAAGTGCGAAAGAAAATTCGGATGTGGACGATAATGCAGTTTGTATTTTGAAGTCTGAGAGCGGTGTGATTGGTACACTGGCGGCGAGCTGGGCGTACACGGCAAAAGAAGATAACTCTACTATTATTTACGGAGAACATGCGACATTACGTTTGGAAGATGATCCAGATTATTCATTAATCGTGCAATATAAAAATGGTGAAGTCGTGAACTATGCATTAGGGGCCATTCAATCGAATGCAGAAGGCGGGCAAACGACGACGCATGTCATCAATCATTTTATCGAGTCCATTGTGCAAAATACGGAGCCACTTATCAATGGTGAAGAAGGCATGAAGTCGTTAGACGTGATTTTAGCTGCTTTGGCATCAATGGAAACAAAACAAATCAGTAAAATTTAACGGATGGAGGTATGAGTGATGAAACTAGGCGTATTTGCAGTGTTATTTTCGGAAAAATCATTTGAAGACATGCTGGATCATGTGAAAAATGCTGGTGTGGAAGCGATTGAGATTGGGACGGGTGGCTATCCAGGCAATGCGCATTGTAACGTCGATGAGTTACTTGCGAGTGAAGAAAAGCGTAAGGAGTATTTGGATAAAGTCCAGTCCCGCGGGCTAACAATTAGCGCGTTCAGCTGTCATGGCAATCCTGTTTCACCTGACAAAAAAGTAGCACAAGAGGCTCATGAAATATTCGTTAAAACGGTTAAACTAGCAAATCTATTGGGAGTTCCTGTCGTCAACACGTTTTCAGGAACACCAGGGGCACATAAGGATTCCAAGCAACCAAGTTGGCCGGTTTCCCCGTGGCCAACCGAGTACTCGGATATTTACAACTGGCAGTGGGAAGAAAAACTGATTCCTTATTGGAAAGAACAAGGGAAGTTTGCGGAAGAGCATGGCGTCAAAATTGGCATCGAGCTACACGGTGGTTTTTCGGTGCACACGCCATACACGCTGTTGAAATTAAGAGAGGCAACTTCACCGGCTATCGGAGCCAATTTGGACCCAAGTCATTTATGGTGGCAAGGCATTGACCCAGTCGCAGCGATTAAGATTTTAGGGAAAGAAAATGCCATTCACCATTTCCATGCGAAAGACACTTTTATTGATCAAGACAATGTCAATATGCATGGTCTGACGGATATGCAGCCTTATGGAGATGTGCAAACACGTGCTTGGACATTTAGATCTGTTGGTTGTGGACATAGTACCCAAGAATGGTCCGATATGATGAGTGCCCTGCGCACATATGGCTATGATTATGTGGTCAGTATTGAACATGAGGATCCTTTGATGTCGATTGATGAAGGGTTTTCACGTGCTGTCACGAACTTGAAATCTGTTTTAATTAAGGATCAGCCTGCGGATATGTGGTGGGTGTAAGGAATAAGTGGTTCAGCAAATCCAATGATTTTTTTACATTGGTATATAGAATAGTACAGTACAGACGATTTTCATGTAAAGTCGTCTGTACTATTTTTGTTTTAAGGACTTAATAGACAGTCCCTTTACAGTCTTTATAAAAAGTTAGCTCCTCGCTATCTCGGATAGGCATCTTGGCAAGGTTGACCTATCTATCTACGCAGGCGCAACTCCCCGTATTGCTCCAATACAACAAGATCCCCATACGCATCTTATGCTGGAACTCCGGCGGATTTTAAGATGTTTGAGTGAAAATCGCAGGTTCCAACAAAACCCTATTCATAATACACAGCCGCTCAAATTTTTATTCTGAGCGTAGGTAGGGGAGAAGAAATATAAAAACGACTCCGATTATGCTTCGGAGCCGTTTTCAAAGTGTTTTATATGCGTTTCAAATCTTTCACACATAAGCTTCGATATTGCCCAGGTGTTAATCCGACAGAATTCTTGAACTTTCTAGAGAAGTTTGGGGCATCAATGTAGCCGACGTTAAAGACGATATTTTTTATGGGTAAATCGGTTTCAGTTAACTGCCTTTTCACTTCTTCTAGTCTTAATTCCCACACATATTGGGAAAAAGTCATATGCGTTTCTTCCTTTATATACCGACTTAAATAGGAAGCGGAAAGATTAAAACTTTGAGCCATGTTCTCGAGACTAAAATCATGGTCGATAAAATGATCTTTTATATGTTTGAGAATATCAACTTGCAATTGTTTTTTTTGATTCTCTTTTTTACTAGAAATAACTGTGCAAATCTCATTGGTAAATGTCAATAAGTTGTCTTCTAGTTGCTCTAAAGAAGTGATGTTTTGTAAGTAATAAATCTTTTCAAGATTAACGTTAACGCCTATTTCATTCACTATTTTGATAATCGTATTCATAATATCATACTGCATATGCTTGGCTAAATGAATGGATCTATGATTGTCTCGTAACCAGGCAGTTAATGATTTTATGGATTCATTGGCGATTTCCGCATTCCCTTGTTTGTAGCTTTGCGTTAATGTCAGCAACAAATCTTTTGGTAGCCATAATGTTTCCTGAGGTGCTTTAATATCCCTAAAATAAGAAATTCCTTGTTCTTCATAAGACTTTCCATGTTCGTAGGCGGCAGATGCTTCTATAAACGACCGGTGTATTTGCTCATTCCCACTATAGAATTCACCGACACCTATCCATGCAGTCGGTTCAATGTTATGAAGAAGTCGAATAAATAAATTTAAAAATACTTGTTGCTCCGACGTATCCTTACTTTG
Source organism: Sporosarcina sp. YIM B06819 (assembly GCF_033485175.1). Taxonomy (NCBI): domain Bacteria; kingdom Bacillati; phylum Bacillota; class Bacilli; order Caryophanales; family Caryophanaceae; genus Sporosarcina; species Sporosarcina sp. YIM B06819. The sequence continues at coordinate 21,491 of NZ_JAWLIQ010000032.1, forward strand.
ACTATTGATAATATACGTCATTAGTTTATCGTTGATCAATTCAACGCTATAAATTGTTGCATTTGCTAATAATTCACTTGTGGCTGCTTCCAATTCTTCCGTATCAATATGACTCAATCGTTCTTTAGAAAGGGAGGTCACAAAAACAAACGAATAATTTTCAACTAGCTGTAAATTTAAATGAAGCGAATCTGATAACTTTTCGGCGGCCTTGTTTTGACCTTGCAGAAGCATCGTTAAATATTGATCGCGTATTAAAGGTTGTTGATTGGCAAATTGAGTTTGCAGATTGTCATGTTTTTCGTACATTGTTTCAATTGAAATACGTAAACTATCCAGTTCATTTTTACTTGTGAATTGAAACGTTTTATCTCTTTCTTTGACAATAGCTAGCATTTTTTCAATGGGATAATATTGTCTAAGCGCTAAATAAATTGCACTAAATGAAGCAATCAGCAACATGAAAACAACAATCAGCAACATAAAATTTTTAAATTGATAGACCTTGTTGAAAAATTGTATTGTTGGTAAAGCGGTTACATATGTCCAGTTCGTATTGTCAGAATGGACTTTCATGATGGAGTAGTTGACCTTATTTACCTTCAATTCACTAATATTGGATACATTAGTAAACGAATCTTTAATGACGGAAATATCTAAAAGATTGTCAGCGTTATTCGAGTAAGTTGCAATGACGTCGTCATTTTGGTCGAAAATATAAACAGCACCTTGATAACTACCTAAGATGGTGTTAATCATATCGGCAAAGAATGTTTCACTTAGTTTCATAAACACAACCCCATGTGACTTGGCAGGCCCTGGTAGAAGTGGATACATAAAAACAGGATGGTTACCAAATGCTTTTGTTTGTAGGGTAAGTTGTGGATAGTTCACTTCGTTTAACGTAGTTAAAAATGCATGTTGATTTGACTCTTGTAAATCAGTTTTATAGGTAAGGAAAGTATCCATAGACATATAGCCATCGGCAGAAAAAATATCATTCTGTTCATAATAGTGAAGATATAGTTCGTCAATAATTGAATTGTTTCCTTTGTACTTATTTAATTCGCTGATGGCTTCAGGACGAAATTCATTAATACTAACCATGTATTGAGACAGTTTATAGTCATAAGAAATAAGTGCACCAATTTTACCAAGTTCTTTTATATGGTTATCAACTGTATTTTTAACGATTCCAAGATTATGAGTATGTGATAACTCAGTTTCTTCTCGCAAGCTTTTCACAGAATTATAATAAAAAATTAGCGATATTACTAAAAAAGGGATCATGAAAATGAGAATATATGAAAAAATATAGGTTAGTTTTAATCTTGATGGTGTTTTGTTTTTCATATAAACGAGAGCACCTCCCTGAAGTATTCATATCCCAAACAGAATCATGCCTGCTGGCTTTTTTTTAGTTCGATTTTATTGAAGGCGCGTAAGCTGAACCACATAATGGGGAAAGCAAAAACTGTAGCACCCATGAATATGTAAAGTACTGGTATATAGCTATAAATGACGTAAGCGCTTAGAGTCCATAAAAGGATAGAAAGTAAATAAATAGGTTGTGCTAATGCTAGTAACAGCGATTGTTTTAAATATTGTAGAGGCTTTAATTCGTAATGTGCAAGAGCAGGGAAAACAAATAAGCAAGTAATGATGAAGATAAAGAGCACTAGCAATAAGAAAAAGTGAATTGGTGCAAATTTCAAAAATTCCTGTGAGACTTTTAAATCCACATAAATAAAGCTACCCATAGCAAAGAGAACTAAGCCAATAATATTTGAGGTTTTCCAAGTAGATCTATATATATGAAGGAAGTAAGGGAAGATAGCGATATCACTTTCTTTCATTAACCACTTGCGTATAGTTGAAAACACGGCTGCTGTAGCAGGCATGACACCAAAAATACCTAGGCCTAAAACGGTGAAAACAATCCATAACAAATGGACATACATAATTTTGAATATCCAGTCTGAACCATCAATGACTAATCGAGAAAATCCCCTTGCGTTGTACATATGTATCACCACTTTCTAAGCATTAATATAAATATTTTAAATAATAAACCTGTTCTAAGAGTATGTAAGATGTAGTTTTTTGTCAAGAGGAACTTAAAGGTTGAAATTGTATGTTCAGTGGTATGAAAAAGACCGTGGACTCAAGAAATAACGGAGAAACAGTGTTGGATTATGTAGAATCTGACTGGTCTGTGTATTTTATGTTCATTGTCCGAATGGTCTATTTGTAAGCGTTTTCTCCGAATCGTGATTTTACATATTTACATACTGATTATTCTAACCTTACTATGAATTGGCGGATGTCAGTTTAATGCGGGGTAGTAACGTTCGCAGCAATCAAATAGTTGTTTAGGGAGGAACTCTATTAATGAGTGAAAACAAAGAGACTAGCAGTGAAAAAGAAGAAATAGAAAACGGTGTACATAGTTTCAGTAATACTAAAAACTGGGTGAAGCCGAGTGAAGCTGTTCTGATTGAACAGCTAGAATGGTTTAAAGATCAGAAACTTGGTTTTATGATGCATTGGGGGCCATACTCTCAACTAGGTTTAGTGGAGTCTTGGGCATTAAGTGACCATGATGCTGAATGGTCTCGGGAAGATGTGGACTGGGAATTGGATGCTGAAGTATTTAAAAAGCAGTACTTTGAGTTGAACAAAAGTTTTAACCCGATTCGATTCCAGCCAGATGAATGGGCAGAACTAGCAAAAGAGGGCGGCTTTAAATACTTCCTATTCACTACGAAACATCATGATGGCTTTTGTATGTGGGATACGAAGACAACCGAATACAAAATAACGGATCCTAGCTCACCTTTCCATACCCATAAATATGCGGACATTGTCAAACATGCATTTGACGCTTTTCGTGCGAAAGGGTTGCCGATAGCTGCTTACTTTTCAAAAGCTGACTGGCATACGGAAACGTATTGGAAGCCAGGAATGGAGCGTGGGACACAAACTTCACGTGGTCCATCATATGATCCGCTACAATACCCGGAACTGTGGGAAGAATTTGTTCAATTTACACATAATCAAATGATGGAGTTGTTAACGGATTACGGTAGGGTTGAAGTACTTTGGCTCGATGCGGGCTGGGTTTCGGAGAGAAACAAGCAAGATATTCGTCTAGGTGAATTAGTGGAAAAAGCTCGTGAAAAGCAGCCTTGGTTACTATCAGCAGACCGTCTGATTGGCGGACCGTATGAAAATATTATTACACCAGAACAAGCTGTACCGAAAAATCCAATGGATGTTCCGTGGGAAAGCTGTATTACAATGGGAAGCGCTTTTTCATTCCGTTATGAAGACGATTACAAATCTACACGACAACTCATTCATTTATTAATCGAAGTAATTGCTAAAGGTGGAAACTTAGCATTAAATGTCGCGGCACAACCTGATGGCCGACTGCCACGTACAGCAATTTCCAGGATGAAAGAGATGGGTGCTTGGTTGAAAGTACACGGTGAAGCTGTCTATGGAACAAGAATGTGTGCACCTTACTTTAATGACAACATTGGATTTACATGTAAAGATGAAACAACTTTTTGTTTCTATATGTATGACAATGATGATTCAGTAGTAAACGAGCAAATCTTCATTCCTTATACCAACGATACTATCATTACAACGATCGATTTAATTGGAGAAGCAAATAATCTCAGCTTTATGCGCACGACAGAAGGTATAACGATCACAATTCCTGCATCGGCAGTGACCGACATCGCACCTCTTGCACATGTATTCCGATTTAATTAAATGAAGAGAAGGAGTGTCCCTGAATGCTTGATATCATGCTGAAGGGACCATTACCAATCTGATTAACTAGAAGTGTGTTAAATGAATGGCAAGATAAAACGCTTTGTACCAAAGGTTTTCGGATGTGTAGAATCATACTTCGATGTGTAAAATGTTCGATAATTTGAAAACATCGAATGTAATTGATTACAAAAACGCGTTGTAAGGGATTACAATTAATCGAAAATTTACATATGTACAAACATATTGGGCTTGTGTTTAAGTTAGTGCAGCGGAAAAATACACAACAACAAGAAATTAAGGAGGTAGGTATTTTGGGTACTTATAAAGAACAGCTTGCAGATCCATCTGTTGCAAAGAAGAAAAGAAAAGCATATAAACGAAAAATGATTATACAAAACTGGCAACTTTATCTGTTTGCATTGCCATTAATCGTCTACATAATTGTTTTCGCTTACTTTCCTATGTACGGAATTCAAATTGCCTTTAAAGATTATAATCCGGTAGATGGAATTACAGGGAGTCCTTGGGTGGGCTTTAAGCATTTTGAAAGATTCTTTGACTCCTATTACTTCTGGGATCTTATAAAGAATACGATTGGGATTAGTCTTTACAGTTTGATCGCTGGATTCCCGATTCCAATTATTTTAGCTTTAGCTCTTAATGAAGCGAAGGAAGGAATCTTTAAGAAAACTGTACAAACTGTGACGTATGCACCACACTTTATTTCAGTTGTCGTAATGGCAGGTATTATCATTACATTTCTTACACCATCAACTGGGATTATTAACTACATTATACAAGCGTTTGGCTTTGAGCCGATTTCTTTCCTAACCGAACCAGGTTGGTTTAAAAGCGTGTTCGTCTGGTCAGGTATATGGCAAAATACTGGGTGGGGAACCATTATCTATCTTGCGGCATTGGCAGGTGTAGATCCAGAACAGCATGAAGCCGCTACGATTGATGGAGCAACTAGATTGCAGAGAATTTGGCATATCAACTTGCCAGCAATATTACCGACAATCATTATCCTTCTTATCCTTAACGTAGGAAGTTTCCTATCAGTTGGATTTGAAAAAATATTATTGCTTCAAAACGCATTAAATATGGAGTCTTCCGACGTTATATCTACATTTGTCTATCGAGTAGGACTTGTTGAAGGTCAATATAGCTTTGGTGCCGCAGTAGATATCTTTAATGCTGTCATTAATGCAACGCTATTGATTACGGTTAACTATATTGCAAGAAAGAAATCTGAAGCGAGTTTGTGGTAAGAAAGGAGATGAAGAAAGATGCTTTTAGATACATTTTCCGATAAAGTGTTCAAATTTTTCAACTATACATTCCTAACAATGGCGTTAGTTGTTGTTTTATATCCAGTCATCTTTATTGTAAGTGCCTCCATCAGTAGTCCTGATCTTGTGAACTCAGGTGAAATGTGGTTGTTGCCTAAGGGAATTACATTTGAAGGGTATAAAATGGTTTTTGATAATCCACAAATTTGGAATGGTTATAAAAACACATTGATCTATACCTTTTTGGGAACTTCCATTAACTTATTAGTTACGATTCCGGCATCCTATGCTTTATCTAGGAAAGATTTTGTTGGTCGTGGATTAATCACAGGGCTTTTACTTGTGACTATGTTTGTCAGCGGTGGGCTAATACCGAGTTATTTGTTAATCAAAAGCTTGGGTCTAATCGATACAATTTGGGTAATGATTCTTCCAGGCGCTGCTTCTGTGTATAATATCATCGTCTGTCGGACGTTTTTCCAAGGCTCAATTCCAGGTGAACTTGAAGAATCAGCCAAAATCGATGGCGCAAGTAACTTAACGCTATTCCTAAAGATTATTCTGCCATTATCTGCACCCATTATCGCTGTTATGGCGTTGTTTTATGGTGTCGGACATTGGAATAGCTATTTCAATGCGTTGATTTATATTCGCAATCAAGATTTATATCCATTACAGCTTGTGCTTAGACAAATCTTAGTATTGCAAGAAATGAGTGCAGAGATGACGATGGATGCAGCGACAGCTGAAGCGATGCAAAATAAAGCGACCATTGCCGATACAGTTAAATACGCAGTAATCATCGTTGCGACATTGCCACTAATTGTCATCTATCCATTTATGCAAAGATTCTTTGTAAAAGGTGTGATGATTGGTTCCGTAAAAGGTTAATGACATCAGTTATACTAAGGGAGGTGATGTAATAAAAGAGATCATTGTTTTTATTGAAAAATCGTGAAATTACACGCAATTAGGAGGATTATTATAATGAAAAAAGGCTTATTAGTTTTTATGTCAATGATGCTAGTAATGGGCGTCCTAGCAGGATGTGCATCATCTAAAGAAGGAGCAGGTTCTAACGCAGCAAAAGTGGAAGTAAATAAAGAAGGTTTCCCGATTGTTGATGAAAAAATTACACTATCGCTATTTGCGCCAAACGTTGGGATTGCAAAATGGCAAGACATGAAATACTTCCAAGAGATGGAGAAACGAACGAACATCGCATTTAACTTTAATACACCGCCAAATGAAAGTTTCGAAACACAAAAGAACTTGCTTTTTGCTAGTAATGAACTACCAGATGTATTTTATGCAGCATCTCTTACGAATAGTGATGTGACAAAATATAGTGAACAAGGGTTATTGATTCCTTTAGATGATCTAATTGATGAATATGCACCAAACGTTGCAGCAATGTTGGAAAAGTACCCAGATATTAAGAAAACGATTACGGCTTTAGATGGTCATATCTATACATTACCGACTGTAAACCGGACATCGCCACCATGGAATATCCACCCAATGTGGTACAACGGTGATTTCTTAGCTGCATTGAATGTAACAGAATTACCAACGACTACAGATGAGTTATATGATCTATTAGTAAGATTTAAAACAGAAGATCCAAATGGTAATGGACTACCGGATGAAATTCCGTTGACAGCAGCAGAAATGTGGGATATTAACCAATGGTTTATGGGCTTCTTCGGTGTTGTTGCGCGAGCTGTAGGTACGTATGATGGAGAAGTAAAATATGGAGCAATTCAACCAGAATATAAGGAATACCTAGAGTATATGAACAAACTGTGGAAAGCGGATCTATTCGATCATGAAGCGTTTTCACAAACAGGTGAACAAAAAGGTGCAAAAGGTAAAAAGAATCAAGTCGGTTTATTTGCAAACTGGGGAGCAGGAAGTTTTATGGGTGTTGAAGAAAGTGACAAACATCCAATGATGCAACCTGTAACAGGTCCAAATGTCAGTCAACCAGTAATTCCAATCAGTCCAGGACAAAGTATTAACCAATTTGCTATCTCGAACACAAATAAAAATCCAGAAGCAACAATGCGTTGGATCGATTACTCTTATTCACCAGAAGGATCAGCGTTTATTAAAGGATTAGATGAGGGCGATCTATGGGAATTTACGGATGACACAAAAACAAAGCGTATCAATCTTAAAGATCTAGGCGATAAAAAAGGAACTATGACGCCAGAATACGGTATTAACGTTCCTTTGTGGGCAGATGAAGCATACGAATTAAGTTTTGCTAACGAATATGATGTATTCGTGAAAAATGAAACAGCAGAAAAAATTGTTAAGTATGGTCAAGTTGCTATGCCACAATTATTCTTAACAGCAGAAGAGTTAGATCAAATTGCAGGTATTAATGCGGATCTTGTTGCTTACGTAGAACAAATGGAAGCTAAATTTATTACAGGCGCTATACCTTTCTCAGAGTGGGATAAATATGTAGAAACTGCAAATAAAATTGGTGTGGACAAGGTTGTAGAAGTTTATCAAACAGCTTACGATCGTTACGCAGCTAACTAATATCTAAAAATATCGTCCAATCACCGAACAATTGGGTCGGTGATTGGATTGTTTTATAGAAAATAGGAGGAAATGTGAATATGAAAAAACTAAAAGTCGGCGTTATTGGGGCAGGTTCATTATCCGAGGCTCACTTTGATGCTTATAAAAACAATCCGAATGTAGAATTGGTTGCTGTTTGTGATTTAATTGAAGGACGTGCAGCTGCAAAAGCTGAAAAGTATACGATTTCAACGATTTATACAGATTATCATGAAATGCTTGCGAATCCAGAACTAGATGCAGTTAGTATTGTCACCTGGAATAATACGCACAAAGATATTGCTGTTGCGGCATTGGATGCAGGTAAGCATGTATTATGTGAAAAGCCATTGTGTTTAAATCACGATGAAGCACTCGAAATTAAAGCAGCAACAGAGAGAAGTAATAAGAAATTTATGATTGGGTACGTTCGCCGTCATGCTTCTAGTATCAATGTCTTAAAAGAATTAATCGATAAAGGTTCATTGGGTGAAATTTACTACGCGAAAGCATCAAACCTAAGAAGACTTGGTAATCCGGGCGGTTGGTTTTCTGATAAATCAAGGTCAGGTGGTGGTCCACTTATCGATATTGGTGTTCACGTCATTGATTTGCTATGGTATTTAATGGGTAGACCAAAAGTGAAAACGGTTAGTGCTAATACATACAATAAATTAGGCAACCGTACGAATATTAAAAGCTTATCCTTCTATAAAGCAGCCGATTATTCGCCTGCCAATGATGTAGAAGACTTGGCGAATGCACTGATCCGTTTTGAAAATGGTGCATCGTTAATGGTAGATGTCAGCTTTACCTTGCATGTGAAAAATGAACAGAGTAGCGCAGTTATTTTTGGTGATAAAGGTGGAGCAGAAATTGATCCATCATTAGTCATTGTGCATGAAGAAAACGATATCATTTTAAACAGTACGCCACAAATTGATAGCCCTTCCTTTAATTTTGCAGATGGTTTCCAAAATGAAATAAATCATTTCGTCAACAGCTGCTTAACAGGTGAAGACCCAATTGGTGGCATTGATGATGGTGTAGAAATGATGAAAATTTTAACGGCTATTTATGAATCGGCTGCAAAACAACAAGAAATAGTCTTTTAATTGACAGTATTTTTTGAATGATTATTAAAAAATGATTAATACCTATGGTGAAGGTGGAACCATTGTGTTATCCTACCCATGGGTGTTATTCATTGAACCAACTATCGTGTCGGAGGTAAGATGGAATATGCATGTATTGTTTTATGACGAAAGCTTCCCTTATGTAGGGGTGCGTCCAAGCCACCAAATGGTGGAGCAACTGAAAAAGAATTTTACAATTGTTAGCGCTTACGATTTAGAGAAAACATTAACTAATCAAGAGGTTACAAGTTTTGTGAATTTGCATGGACCTTATTTCCCTAAACGGGCATGGTCTACAATATTGAATTATTTACAACAAGGAAATGGCTATGTTCATGTAGGGGGCATTCCATTTAGAATTCCGTGTAATGAGGTAGGTGGGCAGTGGCAACAAGAAAGCGAGCAAACTGCTTATCATATGCAAATGAATATTCATGAAGCGCTACCTGTGACAACAACTGATGTTAACGTATTAACAGCGAATGCAGACATCCCGCTGTTGAAAGGTTATGAGCAGTTATTTACAGTTGAAGATACATATAATTTTATCCTCCATGTGACAAAAATTAGCACGCTTGAAAGTGAAATGGGTTCTAATGGCCCGATGGATGCTAGAATCTATCCTTTGATGAAAGGGATAACTGCTGCTGGTAGAGAAATTGCGGCGCCTAGCGTATTCATCGAAAATTATCGCGGGAATTTCACAGGAGGCCGCTGGCTATTCTTCAACCAGCCCTTACAAGAAGTTTTCTGGCAGTCTACAGGGATTGAGTTATTAGCTAAAGCTGCTGATTTTGCATCTTTCGGTGTGACAGAAATATGGGTCAAAACCAACTATGCCAGCTATGAAGTTGGAGAACAGCCGGTTATTTCCATTCAATATCAGTCGATGACTGCACAGCAACGTGAATGGACGTATAACGTTACCATTCGAAAAGATGATGTCGTTCGTTATCAACAAACGTTTACGGCTGGCGCGGATCAGTATTTGAACATCACAAAATTGGTTCCAGCTATTGTTGTTGAACCTGGTTTATTCGAAATTGAATGCATTTGTACATCTTCTCAACAGGAAATATTTATTTTGCAGCAAGGGTTTTGGGGACTGGACCAGGCATTACTGGCGCAAGGTAGTCCTTTAACTTGTGATCGTGATTATTTTAGAAAAGATGACAAGCCGTTTCCAATCGTTGGGATGACCTATATGACCTCTGATGTATCAAGATATTTCTTATATTTACCGAACCCAACGGCTTGGGATCGTGATTTTGCACAAATGAAAAAAGCGGGCATCAATTATGTGCGGACAGGGGCTTGGTTTGCTTATCGCAATATGATGTTTGTCGATGGACATGTCAATGAAGAAGTGCTTCGGGCATTAGATGCTTTTATATTGTCTGCCAAAAAACATGATATCTATGTGACATTATGCTTCTTTTCTTTCACACCAGAAATGTGGGATGGAGAAAATCCTTATTTAGATCCACGAAGTGTAGAAGCGCAAAAACGATTTATCGCTACGATTGTCCAACGTCATCAAGGGACGACAAATTTGAATTGGGATTTAATTAACGAACCGTCGATGTTTAATCCTGAGCGTGTCTTTGCAGGACCGCAAACATTGTCTGATCGTTTTGAACGTACGGAATATCAAAAATGGTTACAAAAGAAGTATACAACGATTGCAGAACTCCAAGAAAATTGGAATATGACGCCTGCAGAGTTGCCAGCATTTTCGGCAATTGCTCCACCGACTATTAACGAAATAAATACGCATATTCAAGACATGGCTTCTGGTAAAAGAGGCTTGAAATGGCTGGATTACACGCTATTTACAATGGCTATGCACAATAAGTGGGCAAAAGAACTTACTGCTACGATCAAGTATTATACGCCGAACCAATTGGTCACTGTTGGTCAAGATGAAGCACTCGTTGGACAACGACCTTCTCCGTTTTTCTATGAGGAAGCAGTCGATTATACAACCAATCATTCATGGTGGATGATGGATCAACTGCTTTGGGATAGTGTTTTCACCAAAACGCCAACTAAACCAAATCTCATCCAGGAAACAGGGATTATGTATGTTGAACAACCCGACAATATTGCTAAACGCAGTGAAGAAGAGTTAAGAAATATTCTCGAAAGAAAATATGCTTATGCTTATGCTGGGGCAGGTGCTGGCGCTGTACAGTGGGTGTGGAATACGAACTACTTTATGAATAATATTAATGAATCCAATATTGGTGCGCTACGAGCAGATGGCACAGAAAAACCGGAAACCGATGTGTCTTATGATTTCGGTGCATTCATGAAGAAAGTTGGACATATTTTTGAAGACAGAACATTGGAAGATATTGCGGTCATTTTCCCGTATTCTAACGACTTTTCAAATAGACGCTTGGCGTGTGACGCGACGAGCAAGTTAACACGTGTCATGGGCTACGAATTGAATGTGCCATTTAGGGCGTTGAGTGAATATCACTTGGCATCACTTCGACAAGATACACCGAAACTGATCATTGTTCCAAGCGCACACAACTTTCAAACTGCGGCATTTAATGAACTGCTTAGCATTGTAGAGGAAAAAGGCTCGGTGCTATTATTTACAGGACCAGTGTCGCTCAATGAGTTTTGGAAGCCAACGGATCGTGCAGTTGGGCTTGTTGGAGAAACCGTGCGTGCCAATATTAGACGCGAAGAAGTGATGATTTTAAACAATCAAGCACATAGTGTATCGTTCCCTGATACGCGAATTGCGCAAGTGATGAAAGAAGTGCCAACAGCTAGTGAACAACCGAATAAGGTACTCGAATTTGCCCATGGCAAAGGACAGCTGATTTGGAGTCCAGTCCCAATTGAGCTAAACGAAAGAAATGAGCCTTTAATTGCTTTATATAATCACGCAATTGCTAAAGCCAATATTTCAACTCATTTGGAATGGCTAACAGGAGACTATCCAGGTATCTATGGTCGGAAATTATCATTAGCCAATGCGGAGTTGTTTGTCTTTGTCTCCGAATTTGGTGAAGATACGACTGTAAAAATAAAAAACCCGGTCAATCAAGTCACCTATGAATTCCTTATGGAAGCGGAGCGATCCGTTTTGTTTGCTACCGATTATGAAGGAAATGTTATCGGTACCAATCGTGAACGAGAAGTGTCGATTAATACAATAAAATAATTATTAAAAATGGGGGTTTAACGGATGAAACTAGGCATGAGTTCATACAGTTTATTTCAAGCAATTAATAAAGGTGAGATGGATATTTTAGATGTGTTGGATTGGGTCAAAGAAATTGGTGGCGAACATCTTGAATTAGTACCGATGGGCTATGATTTTATCGAAACGCCTGCATTGATCGGACAAGTGAAAGAAAAAGCGGCATCACTTGGTCTTGATTTATCGAACTATGCGATTGGTGCTAATTTCCTTTGTGAAACAGAAGAAGCTTTTGAACAGGAAATTGCTCGCGTTCAACAACACGTCGATGTTGCTCATCAACTGGGTGTGAAATTTATGAGGCATGATATTGCTAATCGTGATGTTCATGAACGAACTTTAAGCCATTTCATGAAGGATTTGCCTAAACTTGTTGAAGCGTGCCAGCGAATTGCTGACTATGCAAAAGATAAAGGAATCGTCACGAGCATTGAAAATCATGGGTATTATGTGCAATCTAGTGATCGTGTTCAAGCGATTGTTCAACAAGTGGATCGTGAAAACTTTAGAACAACGCTAGATATCGGAAATTTCTTATGTTACGACGAGAATCCGTTAACAGCTGTAAAAAATAACTTGCCAATTGCTTCAATCATTCATTTAAAAGATTTCTACTACCGCCAAGATAAAGTGTCTCGCTTTGGTGGTTGGTTCGGCACTCATTTTGGCAATCAATTACGTGGTGCTATTTTAGGCCATGGCGATCTTCCGACACAAGAAATTATTGAGATGATTAAAACGTCAAGTTACGATGGCTATGTGACGATTGAATTTGAAGGTGTCGAAGAATGTCGTTTTGCAGCAAAAGCATCATTTGACTATGCAAAGAAACTTTTATTTTCATAATGGAAAAGTGGGTGTCAAAACCCACTTTTTTTTATAAAAGAGTGCTGAGGGGGATGGAGAAAGTGAAAATTGCAGTTGTAGGGATAGGAAAGTTGGGCCAAAGACATTTAGCGCGCTGGTCGCAATTAGCAGATGTAGAGATTGTTGGACTAGTGGGTCGTAATCCAGAGAAATTGCAACAAGTGAACGAACCGTACGGGGTTGCTACATTTACCAGTTTGGAAGATTTATTGGCGCAGACAGATGTAGAAGCTGTTGATATTTGCACACCAACGGATACGCATTTCGAGTTGGTATGCCAAATTGCGCGGGCGGGAAAACATGTTATTTGTGCAAAACCATTGGCGTTGACGGCTGCGGAAGCGGAGGAAATGATCGCGATCTGTGCGCAACAAAATGTTCAATTGCTTGTGAGTCACACATTGCGCTTCTTCCCGGAATATGCCAATGCAGCAGAACAAGTGAGAAACGGCGCAATTGGTCGTCCGGGAGTTATTCGTATGTCTAGAGGTGTACCTTATCCAGCGCAAGACCGGACCTGGTATATGGATGAAACGAAAAGTGGTGGCTTATTCCTTGATTTAGGAATTCATGAATTTGAATGGATTCAATCTACATTTGGGGACGTGCAAAGAGTCCAGGCGAAGCATGTGAAGCATACTGAACCCGGTGGACAGTCGAAGGAGTACGGACTGGTCATGCTACGAATGACAGATGGTACAGTTGTCCATGTTGAATTGTCTTGGGCAGAAACAAAATTCCGTTCATCTTTTGAATTGACGGGCAACAAAGGGATGATTACATATAATCACGATGACACGAATCCAGTCATCTTGGATAGTCATCACAACGGGGCATCTGCCGTAGTGCCAGCAAGTATGTTGAGAAGGGATCCATTTACACGCCAATTGGCACATTTTGTAAATTGCCTAACTGGAAAATGCCAACCGATTGTTTCGGCTACCGATGCATTAGCAGCCATCCGTATTGCAGAAGCTGCTAGGCAATCTGCTGCCGAGGGACAACCAGTTACGTTGACTGAAGGGGGACAAGTACAATGAAAATGGGAATCATCAGTTTTGCTCATATGCATGCGTTAAGTTATGCAGCTGCACTTTATAATGATGCAGATGTTGAATTAGCGTATATTTGGGATGAAGATGAAGCAAGAGGTCAAGCGATGGCCAAGCAATATGCTTGTGATTTTATAGCAGATTTAGATGAGTTTTTAACAAAAGATATGCAAGCCGTTGTTATTTGCTCTGAAAATAGTAATCATAAAGAGCATGTCATCAAAGCAGCAAAAGCTAACAAACATATTTTATGTGAAAAACCGCTGGCGACTGAAGTTGCAGATGCACAAGCGATGGTTCAAGCTTGTGAAGAAGCCGGAGTAATCTTACAAGTTGCCTATCCAGTTCGATTTGCACCGGTGATGGAAAATGTCAAAGCAATGATTCAAGAAGGCGCAATTGGAAAAGTGCTTGCCATTAATGCGACCAATCATGGTTTGATGCCAGGTGGCTGGTTCGTTGAGAAAGAGCTTTCTGGCGGTGGATCGGCGACAGATCATATCGTTCATATTATGGATGTCATTCGTTGGATTTTCAAAGATGAAGTAAAAACTGTCTATGCGGAACTCGACACAAGATTTTATGATATCGATGTAGAGGATTGTGGCATGGTGTCACTTGAACTTGAATCTGGAATGATTGTGTCTATCGATCCAAGTTGGTCAAGACCAAAAACATACCCAACGTGGGGCAATGTTGTCATGCATTTTGTCGGTACAAAAGGGAATTTGACTGTAGATGCGTTCAAACAACATTCCCTGTATTATAATGACCAAGATGAAAAAATTCAGGAGTTGCCTTGGTCAGAAGATATGGATGCTGGCTTGCTGGCTGATTTTATCGACTGTGTGAAATCTAACGGCACGCCATCCATCACGGGAATGGATGGGTTGCGCACATTAGAAGTGGTAAAAGCTGCTTATCGCTCAAATGAACTGAAAAAGACAGTGATGCTTGAGCGCGTGTAAGGATATGATGAGAATCGATGCGCATCAACATTTTTGGAAATTGAGTGAAAATCTGAACGACTGGCCAACTGCTGATTTACCGTCGATCTATCGGGATTTTATGCCTGAAGATATACGAGAGCATTTGCACAAGCATGGTATTGAAAAAACAGTTGTAGTGCAAGCTGCGCCGTCACCGGAAGAGACTGAGTTTTTATTGGATCTAGCCGCGCGAACGGATTTCATAGGCGGAGTGGTAGGTTGGTTGGATTTGTCGTCGGAACAGTTTCCAGCACAATTGGCAACATTCAAGAATAATCCTAAATTCGTGGGTATTAGACCGATGTTACAAAATCTTGAGGACGACCGATGGATTCTAAGAGATGACGTCAAAAGAAGTATCAGCCTACTAGTGGAGTATGATATTCCTTTGGACCTATTAATTTTCCCTAGGCATCTGCCATATATTATTGAGTTATTGACAGAATATCCAACATTGCGTGCGGTGATTGATCATTGTGCAAAGCCTGCCATTGGGCAGCGACAATGGACGCCATGGGCTGATTTAATGGCTGAAATCGCTAGCTTTGAATCAGTGATGTGTAAAATTTCAGGGTTAGTGACAGAAGCGGATCATCGCTCTTGGAAAATCGACGACTTTAAACCGTATATCCATCATCTCATAAAGTGTTTTGGTACTGATCGGATTATGTTTGGCAGTGATTGGCCGGTCTGCTTACTAGCCGCACAATATGACGAGGTGGTAGAAATTGTATTGGAGAATTTAACTGACGAGATGACCGTAAAAGATATGAATTCCCTATTTGGTGGAAATGCTCAAAAGTTTTATAGGTTATAGTAAAATGATAGGAGGGACTTAAACAGTCCTTACCCTATCATTTTTTTATTCGAATCAATTTCATAATTACCTATTTCGATTATAAAGGCGAACGATTATACGATTATAAATTTCAATATTCGTAAAAATGAAGTTCCACTTTCGTTGATTGGAGCGTAAGGCGGCGACTCCTGCGGGAACAGCACGGGCTGAAGACCCTGGACTGAGCGTAGCGAGGGAAGCGG
>NZ_JAWLIQ010000033.1:0-35465 GCF_033485175.1 Sporosarcina sp. YIM B06819
CAGGATAGTTATTTTTAGTATACCTAGGCTTTTAGACAGAAAAAACCCCAAATGGGTCACTTTTTTAAAAGTGTCTACCATTTGGGGTTCAGTTCAATACAGGGCTTAGTGGCTTTACTTGCTATATCCTTTTTCCATTCGCAAAATCCAGTTAGATAATAACGGAAAATACGTTTTGATATTCATTTGGATTTTAATTGCCACTTCTTCGTTATATGTATGCACAGTTAGATTTCTGTCGTTCACCATTTGCAAGGCAAGGATTGCTTCTTCATCATCAAATAGCGTTATTTCACGACAGCCTCGAATAACGCCTTTTGGTGAGCCTATATCAATACCCTCGATATCATACAAATATTGTTTGGCTGCTTTCCAACTTGCCTCAAATGTAAATTCAAATCGTTGAATTAGCGCATCTCGTTCTACATCATTCGGCTGTTCAATCACAACAAGTTTCTGTAAGGAAGCTAATGCTTTTTTGGCAGATACTATTCGTTCTTGTAGTCTTTCCAAATGACTCCCTCCCTTTTCACATTTTGAATTAATGCAGAACTTGCATCTTCAAGATTAACAATATCTACATTGTATGGAATCATTGATTCATCAATCCGGTCATGTAACTCCAGCCACTTAGAAGGGGAAAGCTGATAATGAGATTCCACAGCTATATCGATATCCGAACTTTGCTTTTCTTCGTTTCTCGCCCATGAACCAAACAAATATACTTTGACATCTTCATTGCACAAAATTTGATCAATAATACTTTTTAACTCGCTCAAAATTTGCTCACGTAACTCCAGATGAGTGGTCATTCTATTCCCCTCCCTTTTCATTTATCATAGCATACTAAGAACCCAAACAACCTGATGGAATCCACCCTACCCCTCCACTATTTGTTTTGATAAGCGTATATCCTTCACATGTATCATCGACAATAAACACTTGCTCACCTTTTTTCACCGATAAAAAGGTTGTACTTAGATCATCTTTACAGTGTGCCTGTTTATCTTCGATAAGTAGATATTCATTTTTAATCCACTGTTGAATACCGAGATTACTATTTTCACAAAGTGTAAAGAACTTTTCTTGCTTTATTATTTGCATCTGATAATTCGGATAGGTGACGGTTCCAACTCTTTTCGTTGACTCCACATGATCATGTTGCACAATCATGTCATTCGTTAATTCATCAACATATGTAAATGAATAAGTGTCATTCTCAATAATTAAAGCATTTAGTTGCCCATCTACTTTTATTTGGTTCCCACCGTCTAATGCAATCATATGTTTCTTTAAATCAATCAACGGATTATGTGAGCTAATTTGTTTTGCTCTATAATTAACGACTGGCCAATGCCCTACAATGACTGTTTTATTGGCCTGATGTTCTTTTTCATAAAATGCCGGTGCAGATAAAGCAAATTGTTCATCTGTCAGCTTCCAGTCTTCCCTATTTTCAATACCTGCATGAATGATAATAAAATCATCCGTTTCAAATGCAATCGGGAGTGCTTCTAGCCATTCCAATTCAACCGAAAAATAGTGACGGTAAAAATGTGCTAGCTCTTGCAGGTTAGGAAAATCATCCAGTGATTTATCATATTTCAATAACATCTCATTTAAAACAGAATCCTTTCGTCTATTCATATATGAAATAATTCCTTCATCTCCACTAAATACATGACGAAATAAAACATCACAATTCCCTTTTGTGATATAGACATTAGTCGATTCTTCGGACATGCTGCGCAAATAGTCAATTACCTCTAAACTTGCAGGTCCTTTCTCACATAAATCCCCATTAATAAATAGATAGTCTTCAGTTGTATACTGTAATTTGGCTAATAATCTTTTGAAAAGCTGTACATTTGCATGTATATCTGAAATGACAATTGAACGCTTTGTTTTATCTAACTGCAAGTATTTTACTTCAATCACAAATTCATCTCCCAAATCGGACTATCTATTTCCAGATTTATAATCAGTATTTTCATTTTATCCCATTGATACTTGGTTCGTCTAATGAAATGGAGTATTCAATAATCTGAAACATTCACACCTATGTGAGGTAACTAAAAAAATTCGTGTCTCAAAGTACTTGTATTCTCTTTATTCGGCATTATAATTCAATACAGAAGATAAAATTTATAGAATGTGGAGACCATATGCGGACTTATAACGAAAAAATTAGTATTTATCACGGGATGGCATCGACCATTGCATTAAACTTTTCGAATAACTTCTTTCCTATTTTTGCGATTACCATATTGGGTGCAACCAATTACCAAGTTGGGCTTATTAATTCCCTTCCTCCACTGATGGCATTGCTTATGACGATTCCGGCTGCTATTTTGTTGAATAAAGCGCACGCGCAAAAGAAGCTTGTCGCGATGTCGGTGTTGCTCGCTCGTTTAATGTTTATATTAATCATTATGCTCGTTTATTTACCATCTACAACGCTACAAGGTTGGGCATTCCTCGTCGTGCTTGCCATTATGAGTATGCCTAATACAGTCGCCAATATCGGCTGGCAAACGCTGATTGGCGGCTTAGTTAGTGATTCAAGGCGAGGGACATTTTTTAGTGATCGCAATAGAATGCTCACGATAGTCGGCCTCATTTCAACGCTGATCATTGGGATTCTGATGAAGGACGCATCCGACAATGTGGTTGCCTATCAAATCTTATTCGCCATTGCATTTTGTTTTGGATTGCTAGAAGTATTCTTGTTAATGAAACATAAGGAAGAGCCTCTAAAAATGGATGGCCCCATCGTAAAAAAGAAAGTGATGGATTGGTCCATTTTTCAGCATTCTCGCTATGTATCATTTTTAGTTGCTGCCCTATTTTTCAATTTTGCATGGCAAATGGCATGGGGTATTTTCAATATCTATCATATTCGTATCGTCGGGGCGACGATTTTTTGGTTAAGCATATTTTCAGTCGGTAGCATGTTAGTGCAAATATTGACTTTCCCACTCTGGAAAAAATGGGCAGAACAAAGATCCAATATCCAGGTTTTCGTATGGGCAGCCATTGGCATGGCAACGACACCATTTTTGACGATATTATCTACAAACTTGTATTATTTAACAATTGTCCAAACAACGTCAGGTTTTTTCTTATCAGGTACTGTACTCATATTGTTCAATTTACTGCTCGAACAATCGCCAGAAGCTTCGCGGACGTATTGCATCACAACCTACAATGTTTTGCTCTCGGTGGTGGCTTTTATCGCGCCACAAGTCGGCATTTGGCTATTAGAAATGTGGGGCGTTGAAATCGCGATGACCATTAACACAGGAGTACGTTTTGTAGCAGCAGTTCTCTTTTTCGTTGTATATATTCGGTTTGCACGGGAATCAAAGGCTTTGATTTAATAGTGAAATGAATGAAAAAGGGCAAAGTCGATTATGACTTCGCTCTTTTTATTTACAATTTATTTATTTCATGAGGTAGGTTATTAGGATACCTAGAATGATTCCTACTAAGACGGTTGTACCGTATAATAATACCCTCTTCAATACTTCATCCTTTCTATTTTGGTGTTTCTTTAGTTTATGGATGATGTTTGAAACATATTCGGTAGAAGTATCAAAGGTCTTGTAAAAACGATTAGATTGGGAATAATATGTGCACTTGCTTTTGAAAGGGAAAGGAGATCCAATATCCAATGATGAAAAGAATTGTAATATTTTTCATTATCGCTGCTATTGTCAGCATGCAACATTCCCCATTTTTTTTAGCACAATCCAATGAAGAATTGAAAGCAGCATTTGTCAAAAACGATGATCTATGGCTTAAAGTTGAGGATAAAGAAAAAAGAATTACCAATGGTGAATATGTTAGATATCCACAATGGTCTTTTGATGGGAACTGGATTGCATATATTAGAGGAGTCAAAAAAAATGAATTTCCGATATTTGAAGGAGATCTTTGGCTTTATAATGTTAAGCAGAATCATCATACTAAGGTTTTACCGAATGTTAACAAGAATTTTCAATGGGCACCACATAACAATATCCTTGCATTGCAATCGGCTAACGACTTAAAAACGATTGATGCCCAATCATTACATCAACTTCAAAATATAACATCGGGTATTGAAAACTTTTCGTGGTTACCGGATGGGAGTGGCTTTTTAACTTCTTCTAAAGCAGGTGAAAATGTTTTTTCTGATATTGTGTTATCAAAAGTTTTATTCAACCGAAAAAAGAATCAGTATCAGTCTCACCATTTCTACACAATACATGTTGGAAGGAATGATTATTTTTATGGTACCAGCCAATTTAAATGGTCCTACGATAATAGGTGGATCGCATTTCAGTTAGTTCCAACAGCATCTTTGTCTGCCAATAGTAATACTCTAAGTATACTCTCCAATGACGGAAGTCATTTCCATAAATTCGGTGAAATGTTACATTACGAAGAATGGTTTCAATGGGCGCCAACTACTAATTCTTTAGGGTATATAGAAGGATTTGGTCGAGGTACGATACAAAATAAGAAATTAAAGGTCGAGGACATAGTTAATAATACCAACATTCTTTTCAGTCCTAAAGGATTTGTTGATAGAGATTTGACATGGAAAACTGATAATCAAATTTTCGTATCACGATCTTTGGAAAGCGATTGGCTAGATGTTGAACTCAGACCAATGCCCAGTATTTACCGCATTAATCTACAAACTAACAAGCAAAGAAAAATAACTAGTCCATCTTCAAAGGAAGGCGACTTTTATCCTCAGTGGATAAGCAACGAAAATAAATTAATATGGATAAGGACTGATCGGGATCATGCAAGTGTTTTAATTGCAGATACTAATGGTGAAGATCAGAAAAAATGGATTGAGAACATTGATATAGGGTCCTGGTACTATGAACACTGGGAATGGGATGAGGTTTTTAGTTTATATCAACCGTAACTTATTGTTACTTAGTCTCTACCTCCGCTCCATTTTTTCAACGAAGAGCAGGCATTGATGCCAGTAACCCGAATCTCAAAGAATAATCACCATCCATGACGCTTAAACGATAATCGTGATAAAGTATTAACTTAACCGAGAGACTATCCGCTACCGCCGTTGGGTATGATGGGGCTTTGACCGTTTAAGTTGAATAAACGATATTAATAAGATGAGGTGCACAAATGAATATATTTACACAACACAACCCGACGAAATTATACTTTGGTAAGGGGCAAATTAGTCAATTATCTGCAGAAGTCGGACAGAAAAAAGTTCTTTTAGTCTATGGTGGAGGAAGTATTAAGCAAAATGGCGTCTACGAGGATGTCAAAAACGAACTGGCCAAAGCAGGCGCTACGGTATTTGAATTAGCTGGTGTTGAACAAAATCCACGGTTAACAACTGTTTATCGAGGCGTTGAAATTTGTAAATCAGAAGAAATCGATATGCTGTTAGCCGTTGGTGGCGGAAGTGTCATTGATTGTACGAAAGCGATTGCCATTGGAGCAACATATGACGGAGATGTTTGGGAGTTAATCACTCGAAAAGCGCCTATCGAATCTGCCCTTCCCATCGGCACCGTGCTTACTTTAGCCGCGACTGGCTCTGAAATGAATCCCATATCGGTGATTTCAAACTGGGAAACAAAAGATAAGCTTGGCTGGGGCTCGCCACTTGTATTCCCTAGATTCTCGATCCTGGATCCGACCTATACGTACTCGGTGTCCCGTAAACAAACCGTTTATGGAATTGTCGATAGCATGTCTCATGCACTCGAAAGTTATTTCCATCGAACGAAAAACACACCAGTAATTGATGGGTTCATCGAATCAATACTCCGAACTGCGATTCAGACAGCGCCAAAACTACTTGAAGATCTATCTTCTTACGACCATCGTGAAACGATGATGTATCTTAGTACAACAGCGTTTAATGAAACATTATCGAATGGTACAGATGGCGGGGACTGGGGATCTCACCGCATTGAGCATGCCCTTTCCGCTGTGTATGACATTCCGCACGGTGGAGGACTAGCCATTTTGTTCCCGAATTGGTTAGAGCATGTGCTCGAGGAAGATCCTTCACGTGTAAAAATGTTGGCAACGAACGTTTTCGGCATTTCCGATACAGGCAAAAGTAACGTTGAAATCGCAAAAGAAGGAGCCAAGGCACTTCGTACATTTTGGGATTCTCTTGGTGCCCCAAATCGTTTGAGCGACTATGACATCGACGACAAAGATATTGAATTGATAATCGATAAAACCTTTATCAAACCCGGCGTTGGTCTATACAAAGAATTAGATCGAGAAAGTGTCAGGGATATTTTAATGCGTTCGATGTAAACGTACAGGTATGCACTCCTACTTTTGGGGTGCTTATTTTAGTGACAATCCATTGCTCTTGACGACGTCAGTTGTTGCCACAATTCGAAGGTCACGAATGGTGGCAGTAACTGGACACTGAAATGAACTCACTATGAATCATTTTTAGTGGCTGCGCTGTTCTTTATTGTGTATCTTCGTTATGCATTCGATTCTATGGCTTTGATTTTGAAATTGAATACCACTTCAGAGATGCCTCTTGCCCCAAGTAAGCTTAGGGCAAGAGGCTATTCCTTATATAGCGCCTACAATGAGTTCCAAAAACGAATGCTTTTTCTCACATTACCTGTTGAGCATAGGATACAGAAACAATTGAGACAGTTTGAGTAGTAGTAACGTTTAACCGTTATATAACTCGCTTTGACGAGTATCTAACTAGCATTGCTGTAACACCAAGCAACACCACACCGAAACTTCCAACGGCAATGCTTGGATTTTGGATAGATAACCTTGACATAGGCAATCCGCAAAGAGCCGGATTGATAGCGGCTGCACCGACCATCGTCCCCATGATAGCCGCGAGCCCCCCAAAAAAGAAACCAGTAGCTATTGATTGCGACTTCTGCGTCAAACAAAAAAGCATACTAATGAAAGCACCAATCCATATGTTAATTGCGCAAATAACAATGAATTTAAAAGGGAAAACTATATACAGAAGGATGCCTATGACAAAACTGGTCATCTGCCCCGCATCCAGAGCTGCGGGAAATCGGAGATATTCACTGAAGGTATATCGCGATTTGTAGATCAATACATATTGATAGACACCTAATAAAAAACCAACTACGAGTAAAAACACCCTTAAAGTAGTCATTTCTCGCTACTTTCAACGTTCACTTGAGCAGAATAGATCTCTTTCATTACAATCATAAAAGAACATAATATGAAAAACTCAGTCATGGCCGCAAATGGAATACTGAAAAATGCGGCTGCCCCTATCATTGGAGCCATCATTCCTGTCATGAATCCGCAAACATAACCGGAGAGCATCGCTTGCCTGTGAAATAACCTGCCGAACAAACCACCTGCCGCCATTCCTATCAACGTCGTTACTCCTGTCACTTCCATATAATAGAACGGATACTTATAAATCAGAAGGATCCCGGTCCCGAGAGACAAGCCCCCGCCCGCAACCATCGCGACGTTCATACCGATATGCAAGCTGATTAACTCTTTTCTCCTGAACATCCATAAATACATAACAGCAGCAAATAAAAATTGGAGAATCAACATACCCCATATCCAAGCCGACAAATGGATTCCTCCTTCAATCCATTGTATGAGGAAGACAGGTAAAAAATCGATAGTTGAATTGTTTATACTCTGAACCTGTTTCTTTTTACTTTCTCAACAGCGATCAATCTAAGAGAAAACAAATACTATTCATTAAGAGGAATGCTCCGAGGGAAATTGAAAACATTATAGGGGTCGTATTTGCGTTTAATTTTTATTAATCGATTCATGTTTGCTCCGTAATAGGTTAATTCCCACTCCTTAATGTCTAGATCCGGGAAATTCACATAATTTCCTTTCATATAGGGGAGCATTGCTTTTCGAAAGTCATTGACCCAACGTATATTTTCAAATTCTTCTCGATCATTTTTCCACCTTGTCGCAAACTCTAATATATACTTTGCGCCTCGGTGATAGTAGGCTGTTTCCGATGGTGATACATCACTTACTGCTCCTCCAAGACTCTGTCCCCATACATCGGAATTACGGTTCGGTGCGTCCCTTAAATATTCAATCATTGTCTTAATTCCTTTGGCTGGTAATGGATGGTAGCCGAATGCACCTGTATTTTTAAATTTGTGAAATTCTATCAAGTCTGGTTCTGCAAAAAACGTAACTGCATCTTTAAACGGTACGGTTTTAATCATCACTTCCGTTGGTGTTCCGGCTTTAAGTAACGGTTTTAATAAATCCTTTAACTCTACCTTCGTACCAAGTAGTTGACCCGTTGAGATAATTGTTCCATTCAATTTTGAACCAAGTGTAATATCAGAAGTTAGCCGTCTGCATATATATGGTGCCCAATTTTGCCATGTTTGGAAAACGGGTTCGATATCATTCCAATCCCAATTAATTTTGTAAATCGAAACATCACGAATCGGATGTACTTTAAATGTAAAGGTTGTAGCGATTCCGAAATTACCTCCCCCACCCCCAAGAGACGCCCAGAAAAGATCACGGTTCATACAGTCATTTGCTTTAATGACTTTCGCGCCATGTTCTCCTGAGGCGACTACCATTTCGACTTCTACCAAATTATCAATTGTCAGTCCCCAGATACGGTGTAGAAAACCGATTCCCCCACCCAGTGTTAGCCCGGCAACACCAACATCTGGCGCCGTACCTGCTGGAATTGTTACACCATAACGAAATAGCTCTGCATACAAGTCGCCTAGCGCAATACCCGTTTGCACTTTAGCAATTCCTCCTTGTTTATCAACATGCACTTTGGTCATTTCGCTAACATCAATAATAATTCCTTTATCTACTAAAGAAAAAGCCTCGAAACTATGTCTACCGCTTCTTGCACGGAGAGGAACATCATTTTCTCTTGACCATTTCACAGCATTCACGACATCATCCATACATTGACAAAAAACAATGACTAGCGGGTACTTAGAAAATCGAGAATTGTAATCCATACGTGCTTGTTCGTATTCAGAAGCTCCTGGTAAGACAATTCGGCCTGTCAGTATTGTTTTTCCCTTCACAATATCGACTCCTTATTTTCATAGCATTCTTCTTTCACAATAGAGTAATTCCCTGTTCATAGTGTATGCGAAAGCCTTGGCATAGTTTAAGCTGGTACTTACGAGTGGTTATTCGGATTGATGACAAATCAATCCGTTGAATATACAAAAAAAATCAGCCATTTGCGCACATGACTGATTTCTATCTATACATTATCTAACTAATATTAAGCCGCTGTTATATTTCAATAATGACTGGAAGAATCATCGGTCTTCTTTTTGTTCGTGAATACAATAGGGTTTCAATCGATTTTTTTATATGTTGTTTTAGATTAATTCTTTGACTTCTATTGGCGCCCTGCAATTTTTTAATAGTTGTACTGACTAACTGATTGACCTCACGTAATAACGCTTCTGAATCGCTGCCGTATACGAAACCACGAGTAATTGCATCTGGTTCAGAAATAAGCTGACCATCTGTTTTATTCAAGGTAATGACAATCACCAGCATCCCCTCTTCGGAGAGCAGTTTCCGATCACGTAATATGATATTCCCAACATCTCCAATACCCATGCCGTCTACGAAAATACTCCCCGATTGAACTTTTCTCGTTTGGCGAGCAACTTGATTCGTGATATCAACAACATCACCATTGTTAATAATGAAAATATTGTCTCTTTGCACACCAACTGATTCGGCCAATAGGCGGTGCTGATACAGCATTCTAAATTCACCATGGATAGGAATGAAATATTTTGGTTTCATAAGCGTTAACATAAGCTTCAGCTCTTCCTGACAGGCATGTCCTGAAACATGCATACCTGTCACCGTTCCTGATCCATAAATTACTTTAGCTCCCAAATGAAATAAATTATCGATGATGCGTGCCACACTTTTTTCATTCCCTGGAATTGGCGTTGAAGCAAAAATAACTGTATCATCTGGCTCGACTTCTACCTCTCGAAAATTTGAACTCGCCAAACGAGACAGCGCTGCCATCGGCTCTCCCTGACTTCCCGTACAAAGTATCGCAACTTTCTCCGGGTCCATTCCCTTGATTTCATTTTTCTCGATTAACATGCCTTCTGGAATCTTCAAGTAGCCAAGCTCCGATGCAACCGCGACGACATTTACCATACTTCGCCCAAGCAAGGCCAGTTTACGGTCTGTTTTTTGCGCTGCATCTACTACTTGCTGGACACGATGGACGTTAGAGGCAAAAGTTGAGATGAATACCTTCCGACCCGCTTGACGGAAGGCTTCTTCAATATGTCCACCTACAAGTCGTTCAGACGGATTAAAACCCGGACGCTCCGCATTGGTACTTTCCGATAATAAAAGTAACACACCCTGATGACCAATTTCAGCCATTTTATAAACATCCGGATAATCATCATTCACAGGTGTTAAATCAAACTTAAAATCACCTGTATGGACGACCGCTCCCTCTGGTGTATGAAATACAACGCCTAGACAATCGGGAATACTATGATTTGTTTTGAAAAATGTTAATCTTACTGCGCCAAAATCCAGGTCAGACTCATCATTTACTAAAACTAGCTCTGTTGACCTAAGAAGACCATGTTCTTTTAACCGAAGCTGAATTAAACCTAGCGTTAATCGTGATGCATAAATCGGGATATTTAATTGCTTTAAAAAGTATGGGATACCTCCAATATGATCCTCGTGCCCATGCGTAACAAGTAACGCACGAATCTTCTCCTTATTTTGCTGCAAATACGCTATATCTTGGATAATCAAATCAATCCCCAAAAGACTTTCATCAGGAAACTTAGAACCACAGTCAATCACAAAGATATCGTCTTCATATTGTAATACATACATATTTTTCCCAATTTCATTAATGCCACCTAATGCAAATACGGACAGTTTATTGTCAGTTTTAGTCATCTATAAAATCCCCTTACTTTGAAATAATAGTCAAAGTATGCCCTTAAAGAATTTTATTATGAATGAATGCTACAAAGACAAGCTGGGATTCTTCAAAATAATAGCAAACCCCTATCCAGTTGCATGGATAGGGGTACAATAGAAATTAATTTCCCGGGAAATTGCCAATTGGAACTTGTCTGCTCTATTGAATCGTCTCCAATAATCGATAAGTTTCTTCAACTGCCGTTACAGCTAATAGATTTTCTCTAAATTCATCATCCATCAAGCGGCGGGATAACATTTGTAAGATTTTCAAATGTTCATCGCCAGCGCTTTTTTCTGGAACTGCAATCATAAAGATTAATTTAGCAGCTGTTCCAATCCACACCATCACGTTGGAGTCCGAAAACGACTGCTGGTCGCTTCACTGCATCGGATTTACCATGCGGAATCGCAATATTTGCACCAATCCCCGTCGTACTTTGTGCTTCCCGCTTAAAGATCGCTTCTTTAATAAAAACTTCTACCATTTTACTGATAGAAGTTTTTACAATTGATTTCCATATACTACATCTACAAAAAAACTCTAGTTATTCCTTTGCTGCTCCAAATACTCTATCGCCTTTTTCAATCTTTGTAAACCTTCTACTACTTTAGACTGTGGGCAGCCTACATTCATTCTGATAAAATGCTTCCCGCCTTCTCCATACGTATCCCCCGCCATTATCGCAACCTTGCCATGTTGCACAAGTGCCGCTTGTAACTGTTCACTTGAATAAGGCAGTTGTGATACATCAATCCATGCTAGATAAGTGGAGTTTGGCATTGTTAAATGGAGTGAAGGTAAATGCTCCTCCAAAAAGTCTTGAATGATTTGCAAGTTGCTGTGAAGATAGCTCACTAATTCGTCTACCCAATCTTCACAATCATTATAAGCAGTCATAGTGGCTTCAATGCCTAATATGCTAGCACTTGATAAGCCATCTTTGTTCTTTAAAGCTAGCAAAAATTGTGTTCTTATTTGCTCATCAGGAATCAGAAGATAAGAACCTCCTAATCCAGGGATATTAAATGTTTTACTTGCAGAACTACAAATGCACACTTTACTTGTATCCATCATAACATCAATAATCGGAATATGACTATTTCCTTCGTAAATGATATCCATATGAATATCATCGGAAATAATATAAACTTTGTGCTCGTTGCAAAGCGCAACAATCTTTTCCAACTCTATTCTCGTCCAAACACGCCCCGTTGGATTATGTGGGCTACAAAGAAGAAGCACTTTTGCTTTTTCATGGGATAACCTTTCAGCTAAATCGATAAAATCAATGGAATAGTGCCCATTTTGATAGATTAATTCATTACGTGAAATGATACGATTATTGTCTTGTATTGTTTTATAAAAAGCATCATAAGCAGGAGTTTGGATAATGACATGATCCATTTCGTCCGTTAATAGCCCAATCATTTTTGAAATGGAATAAATAACAGAAGGACTATAAACAATCCACTCGTCTTGAATCGTACTTGAAAATCGTTTTTGGTACCAGCTACTTATAGACTGTTTATAGTCATCGTGATTCCAGCGTGTATAGCCAAAAACACCATGGCGTAATCGTGTTTCAAGTGCATTCACTATCGTTTCCGGTGAACGAAAATCCATATCCGAAATAGAAAACGGTAGGAGGTCTTTTTCGCCAAATCGATCTTCAATATAATCCCACTGGGTACAATATGTCCCCTTCCGATCAACCACTTCGTCAAAGTCCTTCATTTTTATCACCCTACTTTAAATAATCTTCTCAATTTGTGATTTTAATATTCCTACTTGTGGACCGATAATGACTTGTACATTATGTTCATCAAGCTTGACAATTCCAAGCACTCGACACTGTTCTTTCAACACTTTTTCGTTGACCTTGTCCATATCTGCCACAACAAGTCGTAAGCGCGTCACACAATTATCCAGCGATTGAATATTTTCTTTGCCACCTAATGCCTGCAGTACTTGCTCTGCATAACTTGATCCTTCATTCGCAGTTGAACCGGCTTCCTCTTCAGAATTCGCCTCTTCACGTCCTGGTGTTTTAATGTTGAATTTGGTGATTGCATAGCGGAACACAATGTAGTAGATTGCAAACCAAATGGCACCTACGACGAGTACAAGATACCATTTCGTATCCAACCCCTGCATAACACCGAAAATCATAAAGTCGAGTATACCACCATCTGTATTTCCAATCGTAACACCCAACATACTCATGACCATAAACCCTAGCCCTGTCAAAAACGCATGGATGACAAACAAAGCAGGTGCTACAAACAAGAATAGGAATTCAATTGGTTCAGTGATTCCCGTTACAAAAGTAGCAATCACACCCGATATTAATAAGCCCTTAATTTTTTTGCGATTTTCCGGACGAGCCGTATGGTAAATCGCAAGAGCTACAGCTGGTAAACCGAACATAAAGGTTGGCATTTTCCCTTGCGATAAAAACGCTGTTGCTGAAGGACTGATGCCTGTACCACTCTGCAATTGGGCATAGAAAATATTTAATGCACCAGAGATGGTTTGGCCATTCACTATTTCAGTTCCACCAGCCTCCGTAAAGCGAATCATTGCTACTAAGATATGGTGTAGCCCAAATGGCAGCAAGAAGCGTTCCCCAGCTCCGAATAGAAACGGACCAAACATACCCGCCTTTTGAATAATCGTCCCGATACCCGTAATGCCTATCGCAAAAATAGGCCAAATCATCGGAATTAGAATACCGACAATTGACATAGTAAGCGCTGTCACAATCGGTACAAAACGAGCCCCGCCGAAAAAGGCAAAGGCATCTGGCAACTTAATTTCATAGAAACGATTATGCAATAGGTAAACAATAATACCGACGATAATACCACCGAGTACCCCCATCTCTATCGTTTGAATTCCCATTACCATTCCTTGACCTGCTTGACGCAATTGATCAGCAGCAACTAGCTTCCCAGTTTCCGATAAATAAAAATTGATGGATAAATTCATAATGACATAGCCGATAAATCCTGAAAAAGCAGCGACACCTTTTTCATAGCGAACGAGTCCCATTGGAATCGCCATCGCAAACAACACTGGTAAATACGTAAAGGCAAAGCCCCCAATCGTGCCCATATAGCTAAATAGCACTTGTAAAGCAGGATGCCCTAAAAATGGAAATGCTTCAATTGTAGATGGACTCGAGAAAGAACTCCCAATTCCTAAAATAAGTCCCATAAATGCCAACAAAGCAACTGGTAGCATAAATGTTTTCCCAAGACCTTGGAAGAACTCCCATAAACGAGATTTCATAGATCTATTTTTCATCATTCATTCTCCTTTTCAACTGAGATGTTGTAATTTGATATCAGTATACTTTGACTCCATTTCACTAAGCAAGCGCTTTCAAACCTTTGTATATCCATACATTTTTTGTACAGCCGCTCACTTCTTTGCTTAGTGGACAGAAAAAAACCGTAGAAAAACTTTCTACGGTTTAGACGTATTATTAAACTGCTCGAGATACGTTAAGATGATAAAATCTAAAAGCATTGTTAACGGAAAACGTGAACTCATATCGACTTCTCCGTAATAATAGTTCGTTACATGCGCCTGAAGGGATAAATCCGCTTGCTGCTGTAATCTATTTTTTTGTTGACCCGTAATGGCAATCATCTTGACATTTCTTTCCTTCAATAAAGAAGCATACTCTAGCATATTGATCGTTTCTCCACTATACGAAACCAATATGGCTAAATCATTAGTCGTTAAACTACTAGCAACACTTCGTAGCTCGTCCCAGTCTTCCCGTGCACTCGTTATTTTCCCTGAAAACATCAGTTTCCTTGCTGCATCAATACAAACTGGAAGAGAATTCCCTACCCCAAAGAACTCCACATGCGTGCTTTCATGAATACACTTTGCCACTTCGGTAAGTAATTCTTCATTAATCGACTGCAAAGTGCTTGTCATTTCATGTTGGACTCTTGTCATATGCTCCAGTAACACACCAGGGTTTGGAGAGTCATTCAATTCTTTTGCCTGACTTACTTCTTTACTCAACGAATATTTCATGTCCTGAAAACCACGGAAGCCTAACTGCTGGCAGGTCCGACTAATGGTTGCAGTCGAAACAAAAAGTCTTTTGGACAGCTCATCCACATTCAAATCCACAACCATATCTGGATAATGCAAAATGTAGTCCAGCACTTCAATCTCTAGGCGACTTAAGCGCTCTCGATGCTGCGTTAAACGTTTCAAAAAAACTTGCAAGTCCATCCCCTACTTATCAGATGAATTTCATTCGCTCTAGCCATTATGACTTATTCATGCGCTACCATCATCTCTAAATCTCCTGCTATCTCATAACTTGAAACCGTTGCCGGCAACATAAAGTTGTCCCCTTTTTTAAGTGGGAATGAACGGCCATCCACAATAATTTGTCCTGTACCATTCACGACACTAACCAACAAATAATCCGCTTGTAAAGGTGTCACAGTTCTGCCATTCAACTTCCAATCATAAACCGTGAAATACTGTTCTTTCACTAATCGAGTAGAGACTAAATCTCCAACAATCTGTTCTTCTATTTCAGGCGCATTTGATGAGTGCGGATAAGTCGTTACCTCAATCGCAGACTGTATGTGAAGTTCACGTGTGTTCCCTTCCGCATCCTTGCGATCATAATCATAGACACGGTATGTAATATCCGAGCTTTGTTGGATTTCCAAAATGACAATCCCCTTGCCAATCGCATGAATCGTTCCACTTGGCACATAATAAAAATCGCCTTTTTTCACAGGAACACTCATCAGTAAATCATCCCATTGTCCTGCATCCACCCGACGCTTAAAGTCTTCTTGCGTTTCGGCGCGGTGGCCAAAAATGATTTCACTATCCGGCTCACAATCTAGCACATACCAGCACTCCGTCTTGCCATACGGTTCGCCTTCGACTTGCTGCGCATACGCATCATTTGGATGAACCTGTACAGATAAATTATCATTGGCATCCAGTATTTTTACCAATAACGGAAAGTCACCCTCTGTCGTTTCCTTGCCAAATAATGACGGATGTTCAGACCAAGCCTGCGCTAAACTTTGCCCCTGTAACGAACCATTATTAATCATAGAGGGGCCATTTTTATGGGCCGAAATCACCCATGCCTCACCTGTTAAATCATTTGGGATCGAATAACCAAATAACGTCTTGAGTTTATCGCCCCCCCAAATTCGTTCTTGAAATACTGGTGTTAAAAAAATCGGTTCTTGATACATAGTAAGCTCCTCCTATTTTTCCAAAGCGTTTTTATCATAAACTAACATACCATCTTTCTGATTATACACGAAACTCGATTGTAGGTTAAAAAATTTCCGTCCATACTTACCTCTTGATGATTTCATCCACTGCCTTTTTCAACATCTCAATAAAATGCTGACAATCTGAACCAGGACTCAAATCAATTAAGCGAACAGAATAATCATTTGGCTCATAATTCGCTTGCCTTGCATCCCCTTTGATTGGATAGACGGCCCATACTTCAGTGACAGGTTGAACGTCGATTAGCGGGTTTTTTTCACCATTTAAAGTAAGCGTATGCGATGCCATACCTCTGGAATACGAAGCAAGTTGTTTCATAACTTTTGATGGCTGACGCCCATCTTTTAAATTATCTGCATTCCATAAGTATTCTTTTTTCCGGTATTTGAAATCCACAATCAAAGATCCTTTAAATTGAGCATCCACCCAAATGTCGATTCGACAGTCTGGTTTATTGTTATCCATCGTAAACATTGTTCGAAGTGGTGATACATATTCACGTTGTTTTGGAATAATTTCATCATAAAAAATTCGAATGGTATAATTTTCGCGTACGAGTTCGACATAATCTGATTCATGTTTTTTAGGCACAATTGCTTGGTCGAGTGTATGCTGATCGATTTGTAACCAGTTTTTTTGTATGCTGAAGCCAAATTGTTCTTTAAAAATATTGACAATCGTTAAGTAACCCCATATTTCATACAATAAATCCGACCGTTTATAGTGAAATTGAAGCTTTGGTTCAGCTGTCTTCTGTTGAGGGCTCTGTTTTAACATCCGATATATTTTATAAAAAACAGTGTATGTGCCCACAGTAAAAAAAGCCATCGGTACTTTTCCTGAGGATATCTCTGGAATGTCTCTCACCCAACGTTCATTCAAAAATATTGTCAACTGATTTTGAAGGACAACCAATTCCTTTTCCAATAGCCTAGCCTGCTGGACATTGTAGGTAGCAGAATAAGGATGTCTAAAGCAAGCCTTCATGTCAGTGACATATTTCAACAGCACAACAACAATCGATTTTAGCCAACTGTTTTCTAAAATACTGTACGTCACTTTTGATACAGGTGCTTGAATTGTTTTCTGCTGTTCTGGATGCATCATGACATATTTTATCGATTTTCCATCAATTTTCTTTGCTTTAGACCTTGGAATAACAGGGTATGTCTTAATCACTGAATACCGTCTGTTCTTGTCAATTGTATGCAAACCACTTATAATTTTTTCTTTATTCGATAAGATAATGGAGTACTCATTGATCTTTTTCGGACCAAATATATCGAAAGCAGCCTCATTATACACTTTCCGTCTGCGCGCCAATTCACCCGATAATCCCTTTACGGCTTTCTCGATTTCCTCTACCATAATCACGTGCTGATCTTCCGTTATGCGTTTCGTTAACACTTTTGCTCTTGCTTCTAACTCATTCCCTTCTGGCGTTATGACCATTAAGAAATAGGTCCCAGGCATAAAGGGATACGGTTTGTTATTGACAGTTGGGTTATAAAGAACAATTGGCGTCTTAGATGGTTGAATAAAAACACCCCTACCATCCTCATGTACAATCTGCTCATCTAGCTGATCCAGCCCATCTATATAGAGCTTATATCCCATCGGCGCTTCAAAAATGACCCTCAGTTCGGAGTTTTCCATCAGCTTTATTTCATCGACTAAAAAGTATTGGCTTGTCTTTTCATGAAAATGTTCACATTCAATTTTGTTTTCACTGTCACCATAGGTCTCGATGAAAGTAACCTTAAAATGCGAATCCATTCCTCGCCAACTCCTTCGCTTTCTCTGAGATAACAGACCGTGATCTATCAAAATCAGAATGACTTGCGTACTTATCAAACAATTCCACTAATAGAGAGTTCATGATGACATTTTTTTCAGCATCAAATGTTCCGACTAATTTCCCGAGTATTTCCTCCGAGCCTCGGATCTTCGGCATCACCCTTTGGACAAATTGCAAGTCGAATGCTCTTCTTCGATCAATCGGACAATCCGTTAAGTTGGACAGGTTTTTAATATAACTATCGATTTGTTTCACGACACGTGGACCAATGCCTAAAGCTGATGAAATTTCCCCAAGAGCCAAATGGACTTCCCATAAAAACTCAAGCTCATTTTCTGTCAAAACCATTTTTCGATCTTGATGTATAAATGCATGCACCACATAGGAATTTTTTTGCTTCAAGTCAATTTTCTCTGCGGGGGTTAACTCTATATCTAATAGCCTTTTGAAGGGCTCAACATGCAGTGTTAGCAAATTAGAACGATCCAGCACTTTGTCACTAAAGTGATGTGTACTTTCATCTAAATTTACTGTACCTGTGAAAATGACATTATCGCCAATATTCACTTCCGGTGGGAAAAATGAACCGTTATAAAACCTATTTTCCAATTCCCGGTTATACAATTTTAACTTTCTTCTGCCTTTATCCATCTCAAGCACAGATAAAAATTGTGAGAAATAGTGTTCTACTTTTGCTAAGTTCATCTCATCAAAACAAATAATAAATGTCTCCGAACGGTTTTTTTCTGCTTCAATCAGTAAGTTGACGATTCCGGAATCAGCTGCCCGGTAAACATTATTGATCGTATCTGGATAGCCGATTAAATCAGAGTCATCCGTCCAGGTAGGGCTAACAGGCACCATAATAAATTTGTCTGAATCGATATTAAGGCCTCTTTGGTAAGCATTGATTAACTGGGATTTCCCCGTGCCACTCATGCCGGCCAGTATGGTTAAGCCACCCGTTTTCACACAAGTATGGAAGTTATATAAATCTTCCTCCTTGTACTTCAGATTCATCCTCTTCGTTTCAGCAATGAACTGTTTCATAAAGGCTTCCTCATCGACTTTTAACTTATCAGCAACTTCAGAAAGAGAAGTTCCAGACGGTTCTTCGGCTATTTTTGTTACATCAGATAATAACGTAGAATCTTGTGGTTTAGCTTGTTTACTATGTGGAGCTGTTAGTGCATTCGCTTGCTGCAAAGAGGTAATGATGTCATGCTCTTCATCCAAACCAATAAAAGCTACATGCTGAAACATATAAATTTCATTGGTAATCTTCTTGTCCATTTGTTTGAATTTGAATTCTTGATTTTCTGTTGTAAAGCTAAAGCCACCATGTGCATAATGATGGCTTTCAAATTCCCCTACCGCAAAGTAATCGTTTTCCAACGTTTTATACAATAAAAATCGAGGAGTATCTTCTGGTTCTTTCGACACTTGGTCATTTCTACCAATATAATGACCTACTCTTAAATTGGTGATAAACTGATTCCATGAATAATCATCTGGATTGTCTATCTCTCTTTTTTCTATAAATAATGGCACTGGTGAGAAGGCTGCATGCTCTGAAAAGGAAGGTTTTTTAGCAAGTAGCTGAATATTTTTCGCAGTAAAAAACTCGTCTTTCGGCGTGATTTTTTTCTCCATTTGAAAAATCAGCAGTTTGCCATCTAAAAAATCAATCATACTTTGAATTCTTGCATCTTTTTCATATAAATGATCTTCAAATCCATGTTGCTCTAAATCACTCCCCCAGCAAGTAACTGAGCTTTGGCTGTTCGGAAAGCTATGAGGCGGTGTAGAAAGAATTCGAATGGTCGCTTGAAGATCGTTAGAATTATTAACAAAAACCGGACGAGAACCCGGAAACTTTCCTTCTTCCGCTAATACGCCTAATATATATGGTTCCCAAAATCTATTCATGCCGTAGTGCCCCCATAAGTTTTTTTAGAGTAGCAAAATTATCAATGCGCGTGATGCGCTGCCTGACATCTGCTGGTATTGCCTCTTCATATATAACATCATCAATCGTATAACTTAGATAAAAAATATAATCATACGTCTCTGATACTGCAAGAAAATCCCCAATTGTATCTAATTCATACACAACTACTGTAAACATCTCTTTGACGATAATGGATGAGTTTTTCGGATCTCCAATCAATGCCACCTTCTTGACCATTTTCTTAGAACTATCTTCTTTTTCGCTTAGTTGAATGAGTTTAGTATGTTTATCTTTTTCTTTTTCTAATAATATGTGTGTGTGTTTAAGCTCTTCTTCAAAATGACTTGCTCTATTTTTCTCTAATGCCAGCTCTTGTTTTAATTCATTCAGCTCCTTTTGATGTTGCCTATTCTTTTCTTTATTATCATTTTTCAACTTTCTTAGTTGTTCCATCAGTTCCTCTTTTTCTTGAGTAAGAATGACGATTTTTTGCTGTAACTTCTTTTGGATTTTAGGTTGCATACCTTCGTCTACACTTTCTTTAAATATGACAACGGCCTCTTTACTATTTTTATCGGGATCCAAAACAGTGTTGACCGTCATATAATCATCGTATAATTTCAGCGCTTCACTGTAATGATTTTGCAAAAATAACAGGAGCGCTATCTCACTCTTTTTACAGTCATTGTCTTTGGCAATCGTCAGCAACTCTTCTTTAGTAAACTCTTCATGTGCCCTGCCCACCAAAAACGGAAATGGTGGTAGAATTTTCTGGTTTTTCAATTTCACCCTTGTCTGTTTAAGAAGCAGCTTATTTCGTATGAATCCTTTGTGGAGCTTGCTAATCGCATTCGCGTTTTGTTTTATATTGGAAGCAAATAGTAACAAGGCTAATTGGTCCCGATTCAACTTGTCAATCATCCATTCAAAAAAATCCTTGTCTTCTAGCCGCGTATTCATTGCACTTTCTAGTTCCATTAATTCACTCAATAAACTTCCCCTCCTCTCTAGTAATCATACTATAAATTCAGAAAAATTCGACCTGTTATACAATAAAGATTGGCAAATATATTTCTACTTCCTTATTGAATCGATACCTATTCAAACAAATCCATTTGCCCTACTTGATATGGACTCGAATACGGTTGCATAGTTCAAATTCTGGATTTTTGCCATTTATGCTGTGCGCGTACTATTCGTATAATTGAGTGTAGAAAAAGACCTTTACGAATATTCGTAAAGGTCTCACACTTCTATGATTTTGGATATATTTTGGATCCATTTGAATGGGAAATCAGTGCACGATTATTTCACATATACCTCAAATAATGAACCTCTACTCTAAAAATCAAACAACCTATCTGTTTTTGTAGAAAAGGCTTCACTTTTCCATTATAGTCCTCAAGTGATCTACAAGCATAATCCTCATACAATGAAGCAGTATAACGACAAGTAACTTCAAAAGTTTGTGGACCACCCGCAGGCGAATGTCGCTCGGCTATTTCAACAATCTCCATATGTACACGATCATTTTTCAAATAAGTTGCCGATGTAGGTACTATATCCTTCGATAAAAAAGATATAATTCCTGTTGCATAAATCATTGTAGTTCTCTCCCTATTTATGAAGAATTAAGGCCTGATTAGCGCCTCACGGATGCATATAGTATAGCATAAGCCATTGCTTGGATTAGTCACTTTGAGGATGGATGGGTGGGTGGGCTGACACAGAAAATAACGATCATCGAAGCCAACAATAATCTGATACAAGAACATCAGCCACACGAGTGAATGGCTGATGTTTTTTTACTTTATGCGATCAATCACTTTTTCACCTCGAAAGAAAACATTCCTTATCTTTTCAATCTCAATAATGTCTAATCCAGGAATACCTTCTGCCACCAAGAAATTGGCATCCAATCCCTGTTCTAGTCTGCCAAAGTAATCTTCTTTCCCTAGAATTTCGGCTGGATGTGCAGTAAGCATTGCCAAAATCTCATTTTCATCGTAGCCATACTGCTTTAATAACTGCATGGCTGGGTTGGCAATTAGCATCAATACATCTGGTCCTTTTAGGGTTTGATCTTGAAATGGCAACCATGAAGTCCCTTGATAAGGTGGTAAATAAGCGTCTGTTGAAATTGAAACAGCAATATTGCTGTTCACTAATGTAAGAATCTCTTCGGGTGAATTAGGCAGCAAGTGAGTTCCGCCCATTGGTGTAGCGACAATCCTCACCTGCTGTTCTGCTACTTTCTTTATTAACTGATCCGTGATGCCATGTGCATGGTGCAACACATCAACACCTGCCTCCAGGGCCATTCGCAGGGCAACCTCACCAGCAACATGCGTACCTATTTTCTTACCAGATTGGTGATAGATCTCTACAATCTTTTTTAATTCCGCTAGCGTATAAATGATTTCCCCTGCCCTTGGCACTTCATCGGCAGTAAAGTTCGCTGGCGTCGCATTGATAAAAATATTTTCACCTGGATAGTCACTTGCTTGCGCAATCAATTTCACTACATCCGGATTAATTAACTCTTTTTTCTCAACGGCCTGCGACTGTGTAACAGCCGTATAATGGGCTAATTTTTCGAAACCAATTGATATGCTCGTCGTTGCAAAAGAAACATCAAGTGGCATATCCAAAACAGCACTTCGATAATCACATACTGAAAAATCACAGAAAGGATGCCCACATATTTGCTCTCCAAGTGCTGTAATACCTGATGACAGGGCACTCAGGAGAAGTGCTTTTCCCACCGCAAAATGATTTTCGGGGGAAGTAGCATAAAGTGAAGACGGTGCAAACTCCAATAAGTGCGTATGGCAATCAACCAGCGATGGTGTTATGACATAATTCGAGTAATCAATGACAGGTAGACTAGGATAGTGTTTCTGAAGTTCTTTCCATCTTCCTACAGCTAAAATTTTCCCATCCTCCACAGCCAAAGCACCATTGTCAATCGTCCCTAACGGACTTACAGTGACAATCTTTTTTCCCCTAACGATATAACGATGACTCTTCATTTAATTCACCAAAAACGGCGTTAAAAAAGCAGCCAATACCCAAGCCGTAACAAATCGGAATAGCAGTCCAATCAGTGCAGCTTTTAAAGCTTCTTTTTCATTAAGATCCGATGTTTCCGCCCAAGTGACGGGTATCTGACCAAAAATAACGGACAAGGGCAACCCAGAATTCGCCAAAACAAATGATCCGACAATTAACCGCGGATCTACTGTACTCGCCACCTCTGCAAGTTGAGCAACCGCTAGCGTAGGAGCAGCAAGGATTGAAATGATACCTGTTGTTGGTTCAATACTTATGAAAGTTAAAAAGGATGATAAAGAAGATTCGATGACACTCCAAATACCAAAAAACTTTAATGCACCAATAAAGAAGAATACAGCTGCAACGGCTGGAATGATGATTAACAAAAGAAGCTCTACACCTTCTTTGGCAGAGGAAAATATCGTTTGCAGAAATTTTGTTTTTGGGGTGAAACGAGGGAGATGTTCTAGTTCAACCCTTTTAGTATCTCGATAAATTGTTTTTGATAATATAAAAGGGACCACGATAATAGGGAGAAAAATGGAGAAGACAACAAGTGGAAATGCTTGAATACCAAAAATGGAAAGTGTAATGAGCCCTAATACGAGTGTAGCGAATGATTGCGGGGATTGAATCATCGTTGCGATAGCAATCTTTTGCTCAGCCTTAGTAGCCCTTGCTTTAACGAGAATGGGACCAGAGATTTTCCCAGCAGCGTTAATATCACCAAGAATATTATAAACACTCGGGATGATAACAGCCGGATTGATCTTAAGCCATTTCATAACTGGAACAAAAAGGCGGATTAGCCCATCCGTAAATCCTAACCGTTCCAATAATCGTCCAAAAATCACACTGACAATAATTGCAACTCCGACTTCGCTTGTTAGAAAAACATCAACAACGATTAGTTTAACTTCTCCAATGATCGTGTTAAAGAATTGAGCCAGCGAATTTGGAGCAAACAAAAGGATAATCAGTGACATACAAACTAACAAAACCCCTATCACTTCAAAAGGATACCATTTTGACCTTGGAGACTTGCCTTTTGAGTAAATTGTTTGTTTTTTGTCCATAGCTAGACCCCCTACCGTTTTTCTAACTTATGTGTGAATGAATTTGTGTGTGTTTGTCTAGTTTAAATTAAAGGATCTGTGCAACACTTTTTATCAATATTGCCTTAGTCGGAATACTTCCGCAAAAATGTTGTATGTTACGAATAGTCTTTGAATTCCAATTGGTTATCATTTTTAGCCATATTAAAACCCTTCATTTACCTAAGTAAATGAGGGATTAGTGGTTTATCTATTTGAAAGACTACTACTTACATGCTCAATTACATCTTTAAGTAGCATATCCGTCATCGATTCCAGTCTATGTTCGACGGCGCAGAAATCCATTGTATGAGTTACTTGGTTTGGAACAATGACACAACTCATTCCTGCTCGCTTAGCTGCTAATGCACCGTTTGCGGAGTCTTCAAATACTAGACATTCTTCTACAGCTAGCCCTAGACCTAATGCAGTTTGCAAGTATAATGCGGGGTCAGGCTTTACTTTCTCAACATCATCCGAGGTTTGAATGCATTCGAAGTAATCGAATAAGTTTAAGTTTTTCAAATGAGTAGATACCCATTGATAAGTTGAACTAGTAGCTAAACCGATTTTCAAGCCCATCTTTTTAGCTGATTTTATATAGTCCTCTACGCCTGCTCTTGCTTTCTCCTCAGCTAATATAGAATGGTACTTATCTTCAAACTTTTCTTGTAAAATTTGATGTTCTAGTTTTCTTTCGAGCTTTTCTTCCAAATGTTTAAAAGGAGAGAAACCAGTTTGAGTCCCTATTTCTTGTTGCCAACGTATAATCGGCAATTCACTTCCATGCTCAGAAAAAATTTCCTGCAACACGAGGTACTGATGAGTTTCGGTATCTAAAATTAACCCGTCAAAGTCAAAAATAATGCCCTTTATCATTTCGCACCTTCCTATTCTCGTTGATTCCTTTACTCAAATCCATTACTATTATAGAAATCTTATTCACTATAATCTACATCTATATAAAACTTTACCCTGTCGCCCAGCAAATAATATTTTGAATAATGGACAGGCAAGTCATTGGATCCATAGATTATTTTCTTTACTAAGATTACAGTTGACATTTTATTAATGCCTAAGTGCTTGCAGATTTCAGATGATGGATGTACATATTCAACTTCTTTTTCAACTCGTGTAAACTTAACATTATAATTTTCTCTAATCACCTTAAAAGTAGATACATTATCCGATATTAATGTTTCAATATCTGGATATATACTTTTAGGTAAATATGCATAATCAATACTAAAAGGTCCATCTGAATCTTTCACAATACGAACTAACTTTAGGAATTCCCTATTTTCTCGTAAAAGGACTTTTGGTATTTCCGGATCATCCGAAACCACTTTACTATATAAAATTTTTTTCTTTATATTATTCTCCTCGGTAGATAGGCCTTCTGTAAACCCCTTCAAATTCAATAAATGGAGATTCTTTTTTGTTGCTTTGACAAAGGTCCCTTTTCCTCTAATTACTTCTATAACATTTTCATCAACTAATTCCTTTATGGCCCTTCTAATCGTGATTCGACTTACATTATAAATCTTCCCTAGTTCCATTTCGTTTGGTATCTTGTCCTTAGCTTTTAAGTTATTACTTTTTATTAATTCTTTTATACCGATT
The DNA here is from genome assembly GCF_033485175.1 of Sporosarcina sp. YIM B06819. Taxonomy (NCBI): domain Bacteria; kingdom Bacillati; phylum Bacillota; class Bacilli; order Caryophanales; family Caryophanaceae; genus Sporosarcina; species Sporosarcina sp. YIM B06819. Next base: position 25,809 of record NZ_JAWLIQ010000033.1, read on the forward strand.
TTAATTTGCTCATATAACAGAATTGATTCATCAGAATTCGTATTTTTTTCGCTCTTCATAATAACACTCCTATCAATACATCAAGACATTACTGTTAGTTAACTTTACATGAAGAGGTACTATAAAACAATTTATCATCAGTATTCCTTCGGGTAGCCGAATCCACCATAGAATCCACATGTTTTTTCAGCAGATTTTGTAGCTCTTTCAATGGCCTCTTCTATCGCCACTTCATTTTTATAATGCACTAAAAAAGCTCCAATCAAACTATCTCCTGCTCCCATCGTATCTACAACAGTAATCGGGTTTAAGTTTTGGTTGAAAATTTCTCCACTCTTAATAAATAAAGCCGGTAAACTACCACGAGTTACTACCGCTATTTCAAAGTTTAGTTTTTTTACCTGCTCAATAAATACATTTAATTCTTGATTATTTAATTCAGCTGCTGAAAAAAATGCATATTTGATATGCTGTGCAATGGACTCAATATAGTCTAAATTTAATCTATTTGAAAAATCATATGAAATATCGATTACATTCGAAACATTCGCTAGTTCACTTTCCATCGAAGAGTAACAACTAACATGACATACATCAAATTTTGATATAAAATCTAAGTCTTCTTTTATCAATTGAAGCTTCAGTTTATGTTGTACAGTATTTTTAGCTCCCCCAACAAAAATTCGATCGCCAGTTGGAGTAAGAGATACTTGCGGTTGACCGCTAAGACCATCTGCTTTTCGAGAAAGACTAAAATCAATTGATTCCTCTTTCAATGCATACTTGATATGTTCTGCCATACCGTCAGAGCCGAAAATTCCGATATAAGCTACGTTTTCAGCACCATTCCTTTTGGCATTGACAGCTACATTGACACAGTTACCACCCGGATAATATGTTTGCTGATCCAAATAACAATCTACAACATTATCGCCAACAGCTATTAAATTCATGGAAATTCCTCCTTTTATCCCTTAACCGACCCCTCAGACAAACCTCTAACTAAATATTTTTGTAGTAAAATCAATAAAATAATCATAGGAATGGATGCTATTACCATTCCAGCTAAAAGAACTCCCCAATCAGTTCGCAGTGCATCCCTAAAATTCATCAGACCAGAAGGGATTGTTTTTAATACATCTGAATCAATAAAAACAGTGGCAAATAAAAACTCATTCCAAGCGAAAAATGCAGTGAATACAATTGCAGTCATAATAATTGGGATTGACAATGGAAGATAAATTTTACTGTAGATCCCAAACTCGCTGCATCCATCAATTATGGCTGATTCCTCTAAATCTTTAGGGATGCTTAAGAAGTAAGCCCTTATTAATATAATGGTTAAAGGCAATCTAAATGCGACATAAGTTAATATTAACGCCCATCGAGTATTGATTAAATCCATCCAAGTTAGCATTTCAAATAATGGAATTAAGGCAACTTGAGGATTCATCATGAGTCCTCCAACGATAAAAATTAACGAAAAATCAATCCATCTTGATTTGTACCTCGACAATGTAAACGCTGCCATGGATCCTATTAAAACAACCAAAACAATTGTTGAAAGAGTAACAATTAAACTATTAATAAAGTAACTGGATATACCTTTAGACCATGCAGTTAGATAGTTTTCAAAATGCCATTCAGTTGGAAGTGACCACACCTTATTATAAATTTCATCGTAGCTTTTTAATGATGAAATGACCATCCAAAAAAGTGGATAAAGGATAAGTAATGCTAAAAACAATAACCCTAGAAGAATTAGATTCTTGGAAACTTTAGCATGTAAGTTTAATTTTGCAATAGATTTAAAGAATCCAGTATTTCTATTGTATTCCACGTATTCTTCATTTGTATTTGTTTTAGTCACCTTACTCATCCTTTCCAGTTCTAGAAACTTTTATTTGAATCAAGGCAAATATCGCTGTCAATGCAAAAATTAATGTTGCTACCGCTGAGGCATATCCCATATTGTCTTTAACAAATCCCTGCTGATACATATGCACTGACAATGTCATGGAACTAAATCCTGGACCGCCATTTGTTAAGATGTAAGGCTCATTGAAAACCAACATAGCCCCTGTAATCGTAATTAGCGTGTTCACAAACATCGTTTCCTTCACTTGTGGAACGGTAATACTTAAGAATCTCCTAACCTTTCCTGCACCATCTATATCAGCAGCCTCATATAATTCTTTAGGAATTTTCTGGATTGCAACAATGAACAACATCGTGATGAAACCTATACTTTGCCATTGTGACATTGCAATAACTGCATAGATTGATGCAGTCGCATTTCCTAACCAAGGGATCGCAAAGTTTTCGAGTCCAATTAGTTCTAAAAAGCTATTTAAAAGCCCCATTTGAGGATTGTAGATAAATCCAAATAATAACGCGATAACAGATATTGAAATCATGACCGGTATAAAATAAATGATACGCAAAGCTGGAGCAACTCTTCTAAATAATTTATCTTCCAAAATCGTTGCTAAGATTAAAGCGAATGCAACTTGAAAAACCATTGAAACCACTGCATATTTAATATTATTTAAAAAAGCAATAACGATGACTTTATCTTGTAGCAAGTATTTAAAAGCAGCAAATCCAATATACTCTTTCGTTGGTGAAAATACACTAAAATCAAAAAAGCTATTATAGAAGTTTTGTACGAGTGGAAAGTAAATGAAGATACCTAATAACAATATACTTGGTAGTATGAATAGAGTTGGAATAACTTGTTTTTTTCTATAGATCACACATACACCTTCTCTCATATAGATAAGCCCTAATATTCAATGAACATTAGGGCTTCTATAACCCCTTATTGCTACTTTTTCAATTTCTCTGCTTCTTGCTGGACTGCTTTTAGTATTTCCTCTGGAGTAGTTTGCCTTGTGGCTAACTCCTGACCACCACGCATAAAGATGTCTGCAATGTTTATATTTACTGCATTATCAAACCACGGTGCAGTTGAAGAGGCTTTCATTATTATATCGTAAGCCTCTAGACTATTGGCTTTAACATTTTCTGAAGTTACCGCTCCTTTAACTGCATTTAGTTGACCAGCCGTTTTTGTAAATTCAAAAGCAGTTTCTTCTGAAGTCAAGAATTTCAAAAATTCTACAGCTTCTTTAGGCGCATTTTTACTTAACATCCAACCTTCAGGAGCTCCGGTTAATGAAGTTTGATTTCCTTTCCCGTTTGAGACTTCTGGGAAATTGAAGAAACCAATTTCTACATCCCCTATGTCTTCCACCATCTTAATTTCCGCGAATTGCATATACAAGATAGGTACTTCGCCATTTCCAAACATGTTCCGAGCCGCCTCATGATCAATCGCAGTCGAAACATCGCCCATATACGTCGTCAATTCTTGAAACATTTCAAGCCCCGTGATATAACCAGCATCTGTAAACTCGCCAGTTTCTTGGTTATAATCTTTCTCCAATATAGACGGCTCGACAACTCTGTCGAAGATAGTGCCTAGGTAATGAGAAATTGCCCAAGTATTCGTTAACCCTTCTACTAAAGGTTCTTTATATCCAGCTTCTTGCAGTTTATTTAATACTTCGATGAACTCATCGTAAGTGGTAGGTACAGCAATATTATTTTCTTTAAAAATCTCTTTATTATAAAAAAATGCTTTTCCATCAACTGTAAATGGTATTCCATATGTTACATCATCAAAGGTAAATCCACCATACTGTGATTCAATTATTTTTGAAGACCAGTCTTTATCATTACTAATGACATCGTTTAATGACATAATCTTGTTTGAAGAAACTAAATTTTGTGCAAAAGAATCTGACCATGAAGTAAAAATATCCGGTAATTTATTTCCTGAAACTAAAACTTTAATCTTTTCTTTGTATGAATCATTTAGAACTGAGTCAACATTAATTTTGACATTCGGATTTTCATCCATAAACTCTTTTATTTTTTCGTCATAAAAAGATTTTCTCGGTTCATTTGGCCATCTGTGGAAAAAATTGATTTCAACAATATCTTCATTACCCACAGTATCTTCACTATTTGCACTTTCGTTCCCTTTGTCTGCATTACAGGCGGCAAGTATTACGATAAATATAAGTAACATAACTAGAAGACCTGGCACTTTTTTCATTAAAAACCCTCCTTGTCTTTTGATGTCGCGAAATAACGGTACACTAGGTATATCAAAACGCTTAGTATTCCATTTTCCACATATATCTTCTTACCGATAATGGGTGACCCGTATGTTCTGCTAATCCGTCTGCATATAGTCTTAAAACAAAGCTCGTTAATGCAGGTCCAAAATATTCACGTAAATCTTCATCAATCCCGTCGTAATTGAACATTTTAACATCTACAACTTCTACTTTTTCGCTAAATTTGTTTACAAAATCTAAGGCACGCTCATCTAGCGGACGACTTGCTCCTTCTCCTTTAATCACTAGAAATGGAACATCGAAATCTGTTATTTCGAAAGGTCCGTGGAAATACTCTCCGGAATGAATTGCATTCGAGTGAATCCATAACATTTCCATTAATAAGCAACTTGTAAATGAATACGCATGGTGGATATAAGCTCCACTTGCCATCGTGTAAATAATACTTTCTCTTTTATTCTTTTTACCAAATTTATTGGCTGCCTCTAAAAATAGTTCAGTATTTTTCTCAATCAAGTTCCCCAATTTCGGTAATTGATTAACAATACGAGAATATTTTTCATTTGGAGATAGAACATTTAGGATTTCGAAAATTAATGTGTAAAACATTCCTGCCTCACCATCAATCGCATCTGACCCATCTTTGTAATTGTAGTGCACGATATGCTCTGAGGCTTGGCAAAGCGGTGATTCAGTTTCCATTGATATGGCCACCGTGAGTGCACCTTTTGCCGCTGCAAAACTTGCTGCTTCGACGGTTTCAGGTGTTGTACCTGAATGAGATCTCAATATTACTAAACTATCTTTTCCAAGCAATTTAGGATTACGATGGACGAATTCATTTGAAGTATAAACAAAGCTTGGTACTTCACTTTCCTTATTTATGAAGTATTCTCCGAGTGATAGTGATGCCATTGATCCACCACATGCTACAAAAAATACGTTTTGAATATTTTTGGCTTTTACCGCTTTTACAACATTCTCGATTTGAGTTGCATGTTCATGTTTCATGTCCACACCCCTTTGGCAATTTTTAACGCTCTCTGCTTCTTTGACTGAAATGCCATGTTCTTGTTTCAAATTAGCACCCCTCCCATTTTCGATAACGTCATATGACGTTATATCAGTTATTATACGATATGATATTATTAATAGTCAATACTATTTACAATATTCTGTTTAAATAGTATTGTTATTTACTTGAAAACTTTCGTTTTTAAAATATCTACATGCAGTTGCATTCAAAAAAACGACAATTTCTTTGAAATCGAGTGATTTGACGTTTTTTCCTTGCTTATTCTTATTCCCTCTATAGAGCCCTATTCTGGGGATTGGCCGCAAATATATCCATTGTCCCTTGCATCTCCATAACCAATAGGTGAATTGTAGCTATATCGTATCTCTATCTATGATCCCTTCTATTCTTCACTTCAATTTGAAAGACGATAAAAAGTTAATTGCAGATTTCCAGCGGTGTGTGGCTAAACAGCACTGAAATTGGCCACACTTTAATCAAAATACTAGTCAGGTGTCAATCATCCTTTCTCCCTCCAACTATAAATGTTGATGTATCAACGGTTTAATCGGTTGTTAGGGTGCCAAAAAATATTTTAGACACTATGATAAACAATAATAATTAGATGTGTGAATCTTCAAATAGGTCAGGCTACGCTACGCGTTCGTCACTGGATAATACAAGTTACGATAATGTTTCAATATACGATGCACAATGGATCTCCACATAGCTTATGATGACGTACCCTCCCACGTCTTTTGGCATCTTGTGCGCATACATTCCTTCGTTCGGTCTAGTCATAAGGCGAAGGCTGGCGAAGCTCGTATAGGACTCAATGGTCGAATGGAGGTAATAATGCCGGCTTCTCCGGGTCATCCAGTTGTCTAGTGATACTTCGAAATGAATCCGTTACGCAGCCACTGGGAGCTTAGGGATGTCCTTCATCATTTGTTGTGCGTCAAATACCATGTACTTCGAACATATAGCTTGTAACAACTTCAGTAACTTACCGCATAGAACCACGATTGACTTTTTTTACGTAATGGATTTGTCTGTCTTGTTATGTAATACTCGTGCAGTTTTCGAAACGCTTCATTTGTGCCGAATCATTGTAATCATGACCCGTAAGAGGAGCGCACGTAACTAGTGTCTACCCCGTTTGGAAATGCGTTTCTGTCCCTTGTGCTGACCGTAAGAATTCTCCCGTAATGTCAATCCCGCAAGTTTGATTAATTAGCCTGGATGATCATAATGGGCGAAACTGCCGATTTCAGACAGTAAATGGATAATCGTTTTGTCTCCGAGTCCTAGGACAGTTCGATGTCAATGATGACATCTGTCTTATCGAAAGCTTTCATCGCTTCAAGAATCAGTTCATAGAAGAATTCTAATCCTTGTCTGGATTGATGAACCGGAAACGATTTCTTCAGGAGCAGACCACGTCCATCCACCATGCAGGCTTAGTAGGTGTGTTTGGCGATGTCCATTCCGATGACGAGGGTTTTGCAGCTCTAAGGAATAAATATTTTTCGAGCTAACTACCAGACAAATCTTTCCTTAAAATAGATGTATACTACGATAATATAGGCATGGCAGCAACTATTTTAAAGAGGCGTTTTTCTTGTTGACCAGATAAGAAAAACGATTGAACCAGAAAAAACTATTTCTTCGAATTCATAAGGATTCAACGACATTTCTTTAAAGATCTTCAACTTCACCTGTCGCGTGTACAGGATCCGAGGCATCAAAGTTATATTAGCCCATTTGAATTATTGCTTCCCATGATGTTAATAAAAAATGCCTGCAGCCTCACCAGCATGCGCATTATGACCAACTATTAAAAAAAACACTTCAAAAACCTCAAAGAAATAACTGGCATTGAAACACTGGAAGAATTACCTCATTATGATTCAATCAACAACTATTTATAGCAGCTTCCCTTAGATGAATTAGAGGAAATTAAAACCTATATAATCAAGGAATTATTGAAGAAAAGATGTTTTGAGGATTACAGAATAAATAAAAAGTATTGGAGAATTATCTTTGACGGAACATACCTATTTAGTTTTGATAAAAAAACAATGTGAACACTGATTGAAACGTGTTTCACAAACTAAAGCTGCGGGAGAGAAAAAACCGTTTATACGCATCATGTATTGGAAGCTAAATTGGTAGTTGGCCATCTGGTGTTGATTCTAGGTTCTGAATTTATTGAAAAAGAATCAGAAGAAGTCACGAAACAGGATTGCGAGTTGAAGGCATTCCGTCGCTTTGCCAAGACGATTAAGTCCACTAATAAACGCCTGCCTATTTGCATATTAGTAGACAGCCTTTATGCTTGTGAAGGTGTGTTTAGTTTGTGTAACGAATACCGGTAGAGATATGTCCTTCGGATTAAGGAAGGGCGGATTAAGAGTATTGAGGAGGATTTGAGACATTAAAGTATATTGAACAAGCAAATCAGCTCGACACATTTTTTTGGGTAAATGATATCAGTTACAAGAAACGTACCTTGAACGGGCTTGAATACCGTGTTGATGAAAGGGATGGGCAGACGCAAAAATATACGTTTATCACCGATTTAACGGTGAAGGAAAAGAACTGCAAGCAACTAATCGAGGTGGGACGAAGTCGATGGTGTATTGAAAACCAATGGTTAAATCGTCAGAAAAATCTGCAGTACCATTTTGAACATGGCAATAGCCAAAATTATGTCGCCATGAAAAACCATTATCTCCTAGCACAAATTACAGATATCGTCATGCATCTTTTTGAATACGGGCTTCCCAATTTAAAAACCATCAAGAAAATAGTAATAGAATTATCCTCGAATTTGTTGGAGGCAATTCGCACACGCAAGTTAACAGTCAAGGAAAGACTAGCGTTAGCAAAACCTATATAAGTAAGGTTCATCTAACATATTAAGTATAGCAAAGGAAGTGGTAAGAAGAAAGAAATTTCAAACATCTTCCTGTGTATGTGAACGAATGATTCTATATATACTCCAGCTAGGCGCCGAGCGTTGTTAGTAGGCTTCAATAGTTCAACTTATATGGCACATTAAATATCCAGTTTTCATCCAATTTATTTGTTTATGGACTAAATATAGAAAGGGAAAAACGTTACTTTTTTTAAATAAATTTTCGCAAATATATGAAATGAAGTGTTTTTTACTCTTCACAGCTGAGATAAAACGATTCCGCTTGACTGTCTTTTCGATAAGATGGTATATTTAGTTTTTATAGGCAAAAAATCTAAATATTTAAAAATCAGGAGGAAGTCATGGGAAGATTAATTCATTTTGAAGTTCATGTGGATGACATGGAACGGGCAAAAAAGTTTTATGGAGAGGTATTTGGATGGTCATTTCAAGATTGGAGTGATTTTGCAGGAATGCCTTACTTTGGAGCAGTTACGGGCGATGAGAGTGAGCGTGGGATCGATGGTGCTCTGATGCAACGGCAAAGTGCTCCACCTGAAGCGGGTCAAGCCTTAAATGGATTTGCTTGTACAATGGGTGTGGAGAATTACGACGTAACAGAAGAGAAAATTATGGCGAATGGTGGCACAGTAGCCATGCCTAAATATGCCCTGCCTGGCATGGCGTGGCAAGGATATTATATGGACACAGAAGGCAATATTTTTGGAATCCATCAACCCGATGAGAATGCAAAATAAAATTTATCGGCAAAAAGATTTGGAGAGAAATGAACTGAGTTATAGAACGTAAAAGAAGGGCTGTCTTGGAAAGCATTGTCAAGAGGAGTTAACTACTGTTATCAATAACATTGAAGATTATATAAAAATATAGTAAAAGATCTATTAGCTTAGAAGTTTTTTAACGGTTATCTGCGCGTTAAATAGGGTAAAGATTGTTAATGAAGTTGAAACTACGATTGGAAGCGAAAAAAGTAAAGGGGATGCTTGTTTTGAAAAAAGCATATAAAACGGAAATTCTCCTCACCGCTGACCAACAACAAAAAATCAACCAGACCATCGGCGTTTGTCGATACGTCTATAATCTCTATCTGGATACTGCGCAGAAGCATTACAAGGAAACAAAGAAACACCTGTCTGGCTTTAACTTTTCAAAATGGTTGAACAATGTTCATACGAAAGAAACTGATCAATGGATTAAGGATGTTTCCAGTAAAGCTGTGAAACAAGCCATCATGAATGGTGATAAGGCTTTTCGAAACTTTTTTAAGGGATTAGCCAAATTTCCACGTTTCAAAAAGAAAAAGAATCAAGATGTTAAAGCTTATTTTCCGAAAAATAATGCAACTGATTTGCCGATAGAGCGCCATCGCATTAAAATCCCGACGATGGGTTGGGTTCGTTTAAAGGAAATGGGGTATATCCCAACGAATGCAACGGTCATAAACTGCACAGTGTCGCAAAAAGCGGGTCTATATTTTGTTTCTGTGTTATGTGAGGTTGAAGAAGTGAAAGAAGCACATGTGCCCGAGCATGACGGAATTGGCATTGATTTAG